>JANOSQ010000001.1:0-3626 GCA_031415915.1 Fimbriiglobus sp.
CTCTTCTTTTGCCAGATGGAAGCCCTCGAAACGCTCATCTACATCGCCGAGGTCGCCAAGGCCACGGGAGATGAGTGGATCGAAGCCTACCTTCGGGAAGCTGGCGCCGCGGCCCACACGCCCCTGTTCCGACTCGCCACGAAGATGGCCACCGGCAGCGGCAAGACCGTCGTCATGGCCATGATTATCGCCTGGCAAACGCTCAATCGCTGCCGATACCCGAACGATGCCCGCTTCTCGGATTCGTTCTTGCTCGTCGCCCCGAACATCACCATCCGCGACCGGCTCCGCGTCCTCTTGCCGTCCGACCCCCAGAACTACTATCGCCAGCTCGACATCGTTCCCATCGAACACCGGGCCAACCTCGGCTCGGCGAAGATCGTCATCACGAATTTCCATGCCTTCAAGCTCAAGGAGAAAGGCGAAGCGGGCAAGCTCACGAAAGCCATCCTCACGGCCCGCCAGACGAGTTCCGCCTTCACCGAGTCGCCTGCACAAATGGCCCGTCGCGTCTGTCGGGAGTTCGGCCGGCGGAAAGGGATCATCGTCCTCAACGACGAAGCCCACCACTGCTACCGTTCCCGGCCACTCCCGGAAGGCGAAAAACTCACGGGCGAGGCGCGCAAGGAAGCCGATGCCCGCGAACAGGAAGCGCGGCTCTGGATCACCGGCCTCGAAGCCATCGACAAGAAGATCGGCGTGAAGACGGTCTACGACCTCTCGGCGACGCCCTTTTACCTCAGCGGTTCCGGCTATCCGGAAGGTGCCCTCTTCCCGTGGGTGGTGTCCGATTTCTCGCTCATGGACGCCATCGAATCGGGCATCGTCAAAACGCCGCGCGTGCCGACTTCGCAGAACGCCATCGGGGGCGGGATGCCGATGTTCCGCGACCTCTGGCAGCACGTCGCCGCCGGCTTGCCGAAAAAGGCCAAGGGCGACGGCGGGACGACCGGCCCGCCCGTGTTGCCGAAGGAACTTCAAGCGGCCCTGCACGCCCTCTACTACCACTACGCCGAGAAGTACCGGGAATGGGAAGCGGTCGATGGAAAATCGGATGGCGACCCGCCGCCGGTGTTCATCGTGGTCTGCAACAACACCGGCGTCTCCAAGATGGTCTTCGACTACATCGGCGGCCACGAGACCGGCCGCGTTCACCCGGACGGTTCCCCGGTCGTCGCCGCCGGCGAACTCGAACTCTTCAACAACGCCGCCGATTCCCGTTGGCTTCCTTCGCCGAACACGATCCTCGTCGACAGTGCCCAGCTCGAATCCGAAGATGGGTTGTCCGACGAGTTCAAGAGAATCGCCGCCGCGCAGATCGCGGAGTTCCAAGCCGAATACCGCGCCCGTTCCGGCGGGGATGGCAACGACCCGACCGATGCCGAACTCATGCGCGAAGTCCTGAACACAGTCGGCAAGCCGGGGAAGCTCGGCGCCGGCATCCGCTGCGTCGTCTCGGTGGCGATGCTCACCGAAGGCTGGGATGCCAACACCGTCACACACATCCTCGGCGTGCGGGCCTTCGGTTCGACCCTCTTGCAAGAGCAGGTGGTCGGGCGGGGCCTCCGGCGCCGGAGCTACACGCTCAACAACGATGGCCACTTCGACCCCGAATACGCCGACGTTTACGGCATCCCGTTCCGCTTCCTCCCTGTCGTCGGCGACGGCGATAGTCCGGCCCCGACGGCGCGGAACCGCCCCGGCAACGTGCATGCGGAGCCGACTCGTCTTGCCCTGCGGCCGTGGCTTGAAATCGTCTATCCCCGCGTCGCCGCCTACCAATACGAAATGCCGCCGGACAAGCTCACGGCGACCTTCTCAGCCGAATCCCGGCTCCTCCTGTCCGTCGCCGACTTGGCCACGAAAGTGCTCGTCGAACCGATCGTCGGCGAATCGGTGGTGATGACCATCGACCGGCTCAAAGCCAAGCGGATGCAGGAAGTCGAGTTCGTCATCGCCCGACTCGTGGCGGGCAAGTTCGCGCCGCCCGATCCCAGTGGCGACACCGAAAGCTACGGCGTCTTCGCCCAACTGTTGCCCATCGTCCGGCGCTGGATCAAGGAATGCCTCGTTCAGGGCGATTACGTCTTCCCCCAAATGCTCTGGCTTTCCGAGTATCGGCACTCCGCCGCCGAGAAGATCCACCGGGCCATCCGAACCGAATCCGGCGGAGAACCGACCATCCGCGCCGTGCTGCAAACCGACGACCCCTACGGCACGACGGCGCTCGTCTCGTTCGACACGGTGAAGGTTCGCCACCATACCGATGTTGCCAAGTGCCACATCAACGCGGTGCCGTGCGATAGCGATTGGGAAGCGTGCTTCGTCCCGATCCTCGAAGACGAAAGCGAACTGCCGCAAGTACGGGCATACGTCAAGAACCAGAGCCTCGGCTTCCGCATCCCCTACACGCACGAAGGCAAGCCGAGGAACTACTACCCGGACTACATCGTGAAGATCGACGATGGCCACGGGCCGGACGATCTCCTGCACCTGATTGTCGAAATCTCCGGGCAAGATAGAGCCGACAAGCAAGCCAAGGCCGACACCGCGACCAATACTTGGATTCCCGCCGTGAACGCCCTCGGCACCGCCGGCCGGTGGGCCTACGTTGAACTCCACGACGCGGATCGGATGATCGGCGACTTGAAGAAGTTCCTCAAAGCGTTCGCGAAGCGCAAACACCCCGAGGCCGCGTGATGCCCGCGAAGAAGAAGCCGGTTGCCCCCGAGACGCCGAAGAAGGCATCGGCACCGAAACGGGCCCCGGCGCCGAAGAAACCCGCGCCACCGGCCAACCTTGGGCCTGTGGAGGCTCACAAGCACACCGACTCTCGCTCCAACATCCCGACGCGGGAGAACACGCCGCTCGTGGCCGACGATGAAGCCGCGCCGAAGGCCATCCTCTACCCCCGCGATGCGTCGCTCGATCCGCAACTGGTCTGGAAGGGCAAGGACGCGCTCGATGCCCAACCGCTCGAAGTGCCCTCGGTGCCGATCTACATCCAGGAGAAGATCCACCCGCAGTACCTCATCGAAGACCTGCGCCGCCGCTCGGCCGCCGGCCACCCGTCCGACAACCTCTTCGCCGACTTCAACGGCCTCACCTCCGACCAAGCCCGCACCGAGTTCTACCAGCACGGCCAGCACTGGACGAACCGCCTCATCCTCGGCGACTCCCTGCTCGTGATGACCTCCCTCGCCGAGAAGGAACGGCTGCGCGGCCAAGTGCAGTGCATTTATTTCGACCCTCCCTACGGCATCAAGTTCGGGAGCAACTGGCAGGTGAGTACGAGAAATCACGTTGTGAAGGATTCCAAAGCTGAAGATCTAACTCGGCAACCCGAGCAAGTGAAGGCCTTTCGCGACACATGGGAACATGGGATCCACAGTTATCTCACAGTGTTACGCGACAGGCTCACAGTCGCCCGAGAATTACTATCGGATAGCGGTAGCTGTTTCGTGCAAATTGGGGATGAGAATGTCCATCTCGTTCGATGTTTGATGGACGAAGTGTTCGGAAGTGAAAATTTTGTAGTGTTGATCACGGTCCAGAAGACCGGCGCGCAACCAAGCGAACTACTGGCGGGAGTGGCGGATTTCATCGTTTGGTACGCGAAGGACGTT
>JANOSQ010000002.1:0-4524 GCA_031415915.1 Fimbriiglobus sp.
CCCCAATCCCTCCGCCCCGATTCGGGAGCCGCTTTCCGTACGCGAACGGCGCGTCCTCGGCGTGCTCGTTGAAAAGAATAAGACGTCCAAAACCCCCGACACCTACCCGATGACGCTCAACAGCGTCACAACGGGGTGCAATCAAAAGTCGAACCGCGACCCCGTGCTCGAACTCGACGAAGACGACGTCGAAGAGACGCTGACCGAGTTGATGAAGAAGGGGCTGACCATCAAGCAGCAAGGGGGCCGCACCGACCGTTGGCGCCACCTGCTGTACGATGCGTGGAACCCGTCCAAGGTCGAACTGGCGATCCTCGCGGAGCTGCTGTTGCGCGGCCCGCAATCGGAGGGGGATCTGCGCGGCCGGGCCAGCCGGATGGACGAGATCGCCGACCTCGACACGCTGCGGGCGTTGCTGAAGGGGTTGTGCGACCGGAACTTGACGGTCTACCTGTCGCCGCCGGGACGCGGCGCGATCGTCGCGCACGCGTTCCACACCCCGGAGGAGTTGGCGACCGTGCGCCCGGGTGCGGTCGCGGTGGAATCGGCGCCGCCGCGGATGGGCGGCGGAGCGGAAGCGAAGTGGAACGAAGCGCTCGCGGAGATCGTGCTCTTGAAGGAGCGAGTCGCCGCCTTGGAAGCGAAGCTGCCGTAATCGAGTCGCCCGACGAGCCGGACGCGTGATCACTCACGCGTCCGGCTCGTATTTTCTCGAACGACCGACGCAATCACCTCGCCCCGAGCAGTTCCCCGAGCCGGTTCCCCTGCGGGTAGCTGTGCCCCAAGTGCTGACGGAAGCCCTCGGCGTACTCCACACCGACGGCGGCGCCGCGGGAACGGGACCACGCCCGCATCGACTCCACGAGGTTGTCCACGCCGTGGTGCTTCCGGAGCCAGGCGCGCTGGCTCTCGTGGCACGCGAGCATCTCCGCTTTCGCTTCGATGGTCCCCGTGATGTCGATGCTGAAGCTCGGGGGCACCGGTCGGCCGAAGAGATCCTTGCCCTCCATCGGATCGCAGTAGTAGAGGTGCGGGATGGCGTCGAGCGGCCGGTGGGCTTCGACGTGGCCGGGGCGGTGCAAGAAATTGGGGATGGGGGCGGCGAAGGTGGCCGCGCGGACGAGCCGGCTCGTCTGCTCGTGGTCGAGGTGGTAATCGTCCGGGCTGTGCGTCAGCACCAATTGCGGGCGGACGGCGTTGAGCAACCGGCAGACCGTTTCCAATTGGTCGTCGCGGTACTGCACGCGGAGGTCGAGGACTTCCAAACAGTGGTAGGTCGCGCCGATCGCGGCGGCGGCGGCGGCGCCCTCCGCCCGCCGGAGGGCGGCGATTTCGTCCGGGGGCAACTCGGCGGAGCCGCAGTCGCCGGCGGTCATGGTGGCGATGTGGATTTCGAAACCGGCTTCGCGCCGCAGCCGGACGAGCGTCCCCGCGGCGAGGAACTCGGCATCGTCCGGGTGGGCCAAGATGGCGAGTGCGCGGAGCATGGTCGTACCGTGCGTCGGTCGGGTACGGGGAATACGCCGGAGGCGGCGACGCGGTTCGCCCGCGGCGAGTTGGGAAACTGGCCGCCACATTGAAAAAAATCTCCCGCGACCGCCCAGATTCGTAAATGGCGTGCCGGGGGGTGCGAATAACTCTTCAATCCAACGGAATTGTCTCCGGGATTGGCCCCCTCCGAGGTATTCAGCCCATGAAAAAGATCCTTTTAGTCGTCGTGGTGATCGCGGGTGTCGTGTTCGCCGTCAAGGGGGCCGGCGTGATCGGCTCGCTGAAGCGAGAATACGAGAACGCCAAGAACGCCATCAAGGGCGACAAGACGGAAGAAGAGCAGATCAAGGAACTCCGCAAGGAAGTCGAGAAGCTCGACAAGGACATCGACAAGGCGAAGGACAACCTCGCCAAGGAGATCGTGGAAGTCCGCGACCTGCAGAAGCACAACGCCAAGCTCCGGGTCGAAGTGACCGGCGAAGAAAAACGGGTTCTCGCGTTCGGCGAAGACCTCAAGACCACCGAAGGCCAAATCGCTTACGGCCGCGAGATGCTCAGCGTCCCGGAAGCCAAGGATCGCCTGAAGTCGGACGTTTCCTTCCTCGTCAAAAAGAAGACCACCCTCGGCACGATGGAAAAGACGCTCAGCCACCGCGAACGCTCGAAGGACATCCTCGAGAAGCAACTCGCCGAACTGGCCAATCAGAAGCAATCGCTCAAGAGCGAAGTCGACGCCATCGAAGTGGAGTACCAGAACATCAAGCTCCAGCAGATGGAAAACAAGTACCAGAAGGACGACAGCCGCTTGAGCAACATCAAGCAGAGCATCGAGAAGATGCGGAAGGACTTGGAAGTCAAGAAAGAGCGGATCAAGCTCGACCCGGTCGGCCAGCCCGCCCCCGCCTCGACGGAATCGGTGGACGACATCATCAAACCGCTGAGCAAGATCGAAAAGGCCGCCGAGTAATTCGGACGCACTGCAACGAACGACCCACCCGGGAGCCGGGTGGGTTTTTTTGTTCTCAGCGAGCCGGTTCGCGTGAGCGGCCGGAGTTTGACAATTCGAACTCCGGGCGCTGACGCAACCCGGCTCGCCACTCAAATTCGTAAATCAACACCATGATCCTGTCCTACTTCCTAGCCGCTTGGCAAGCCCGCGAGGCGCTCCGCAACGGGCAGCCGGACGTGGCCCGTCGTATCCTCGACCCCTTCGCCCAAGCGGGGCACGGCAAAGCGCTGCGGATGAACGTGGAGGTCGCCCGGGCCTACTGGCTCCGCGCCGAACAGGCCCGACGCAACGACAACCCCGAGGCCGCGTGGAAGGATTTGCTCGCCGCCGAAGCGATGCAGACGGGGTTGGCGGAACTGGTCGAATTCCGCAAGCTCCTCACGCAGCGTGGGCTGGTCACCTGCCGGGAGTATTTGCGGGCGGGAAAGCCGTCGCGGGTCGTCGAAGCGCTCGTGCGCATGAAGCAGCGCACCGCCTTTCACCGAGACTTCGACGTGCTCGACGAGTCCGCCCGCGACTGGCTACTCGCCCTCGAAATGGCCGACCGCGGCGATTTCCTCGCGGCGCAGGGGACGCTCGCCAAGGCCCGCGATCGCCTCGCCCCGGAGCTTCACCCCGCTTTCGAGGCCCCGGCCGCCGAGTTGACCCGCCGGGCCGAGGATTACCGCGCCGCGGTCGAGCAGCTTTACAACGCTGCCGAAGCGAAGCAGTGGCGTTCGATCCACCAATGGGCCGAGGCCGTCTCCGCCGTGGCGCCGAACCACCGCGATGCCCGCAATTTGAAGGCGAAAGCTTGGGACGCCCTGCACCCGGACTCGCTGGCGGCGAAGCCGGTCTCCGAATCGGGGGACAGCGTCGTCGTCGCTTGGCCCGGCTTGTCCGTCGGAGCGGTGACGAAGGCCTACCCGATTGCCAAGGCCCAGACCTCACCCCCCGGCCCCCTCTCCGAAACGGAGAGGGGGAGCCAAGCCCTACCCAAGCGCTTCGTCCTCTGGATCGACGGCGTCGGCGGGTTCCTCGTCTGCCTCGCCCCACGGGTGACCTTCGGCCAAGCCACCGTCCTCGGCCCCGTCGATGTGCCCTTGTTCGCGGATGTCTCCCGATTGCACGCGGAGCTATCCCGCGACGGCGAAGGCTACGTGCTGGAATCGGCGCGCGATGTGATGGTGAACGGGGCCAACTCGAAGCGGACGATCCTGCGGACGGGCGACCGCGTGACCCTCGGCGCCACCTGCCAATTCGTCTTCCACCAACCGGTGCCGATCAGCCCGTCGGCGCGGTTGGAACTGGTCAGCGGACACCGGCTCCCCGTCGCCGTGGACGGCATTTTGCTCATGGCCGAGAACTTGATCCTCGGCCCCGGCCCGCAAGCCCACGTGTTGCTCCCCGAAGAGGCGGGAACCATCGTCTTCTACCGCTCCCAAGACGGCATCGGCGTCCGCTGCCCCGGCGAATTCCACATCGACAACCGCCCCCACCGCGACCGGGCCACCTTGCCGGTGCCTTGCCACGTCTCGGGCGAGCACGTCAGCTTCGCGCTCGAAGCCTACGGGCCGAGAGTGTGATGGGTGAAGCAAGGAGTCTCGGGGGTTTGCGGAGTGGAGCGAGTCGCGGTGAATGCGATGCCTTGAGTCTTCGGCCTGTCAGGCCGATTCTGTCAGCCCAGGTCGGAGTTGGCGAAGCCAACGGAGGCCTGGGTTCACGAGAGAGAAAGAAGTCCGGCCTGAAAGGCCGGTTCACGGCTGGCAATGAATCGGCCTTTCAGGACGAAGGGATTTGCTGACCTGTAGCCCGGGCCTCCTCAGACTCCGGCCCGGGCTGACAGAATCGGCCTGACAGGCCGAGACAGTCATGCCTCGGTAACGGTCGGAGTCCGAACGCCAGCTAGAGCCTGTTATTGACTTTCCCATCCTAGCGCCTGTTTGAGCATGAGTATGACGCTGGCCAGCCAGTGCCATCCGGCCAGCGTGGTCGTCAACCGCTCGTAGTCGCGCGTCAGACGCCGGAAGCGTCCCAGCCAGCCG
>JANOSQ010000003.1:0-5705 GCA_031415915.1 Fimbriiglobus sp.
GCCGGCGAGACGATGATCGGTTGGAAGCGGTGGAGGATTCACGAGGCGAGCGTCGGCCGAACCTTCCCGGGGTGGCCGAGACACCCGATGACTCCACCTTATGCGAAGCGATTTTTGGTCCAGTGAATGGGGTCCACTTCATTCACCCGAACCCCACCGGCTTCCGCACCGCCTTTGCCAGCCTCCGCAAATACTCCGCACGCGGGATCTCCACCGCCCCGAACTGGGCCGTGTGGTCGTTGATGATCTGCGTGTCGAACAGCTCGAAACCCCAATCCCGCAAGTGCGTCAGCAAACTCACCAGCGCCACCTTCGACGCATCGCGGACGCGGTGGAACATCGATTCTCCGGCGAAGAAGCCGCCGATGGCGACCCCGTAGATGCCACCGACCAGATCGTCGCCGAGCCAGACCTCTAAGCTGTGGGCTTGGCCGCGTTCGTGCAGCACCGTGTAAGCGTCGATCATCTCGGCCGTCACCCAAGTACCATCCTCGCGGTCGGCGGCGCAACCCTCCATCACGGCGCGGAATTGAGTGTTGGTCGTCACTCGGAACTTCTGCTGCTTGATGGTCGCGGCGAGTCGGCGGGGGACGTGGAAATTCTGCAAATCGAAGATGGCCCGCGGGTCGGGGGACCACCAGATAATCGGGTCGCCGGGGTTGAACCACGGGAAGATCCCGGCCGCGTAAGCGTCGATCAACGGCCCCGGCCGCAGATCGCCGCCCACGCCCACGATCCCCTCCGGGCTCGCGAACTCGGGCAGGAGCCACGGCCGTTTGCGGTCGATGAACTCGGGGTCGGTTTCGCTCACAGATCTATCTTGGTCGGCCTATTTCATTTTGTCCATGAGTTCCTTCGCTTCCGCCCCGGCTTTCGTGTTCGCGGCATACTTCATCAGGTATTTCAGCAGCGGCTTCGCCTCCGCTTCTTTGCCTTTCTCGATGAGTTCCTTGGCCGTCGCCAAGCGGGTCGCGGCCGCTTTTTCCTCCTGCTCGGTCGCTTTGCCCTCGGTCGGCTCGGGCTTCACCACGGGCTTCGGGTCCGGCTTCACAATCGGCTTGGGCTCTGGGGGCGGCGTCACCACGGGCTTAGGCCCGTCCTTCGGTTCCATCCCCGGTTCGTAGCCGCGACTCGTCCCCTTCACGATCTTCAGCCAGCCGTCGTAGCGATCCTTGTCTTTCGAGACGACGATGTAGCCGAGGTCGAGCGTCTTGAGCAAGCCGTCGAGCGCTTCCTCGGCGGTCACTTTCGAACAGGCAAAGGTCGTCTTCGTGTTGCGGGACACACCCGTGTCGTAGGCGGTGCTGATGGCTCCGAGCTTGTTGTCTTCGAGCTGGCTCGAAATCTCTTTGATGATGTCGTCGACGGGCATGTTCTTGGCGTCGAGTGTAACGATTCCCTTCAGTTTCTTGGCGCGTGTGAAGTTCGCGGCGGTGGTGTCTTTGGCGTCCGCGGCAAACCCGACGGGAACGACCAGCGCGGCCGCGAGCAATCCCAAGGCGAAACGGTTCATGGCGAATCCCACGCGAGTTGAAACGACGTCGGTGCAATGTTACCCCACTCGGACGGTCGCGTCATCAAAATGGTTCCATTTGTAGCTAAACGAACATGGCCCTTGGCCGTCCAAATCCATAAAATTTACAGTGCGGGTCCGGACGGATTGCCCCTCGCAATTTCGACTGTAACCCGTGTGCCGGTATCCGGTTGCTTTTCGACGATCCGCTCAGGAGTTCCGGTTTGGCCAAGTCTTCTTCGACCCCGCCCGGTTCCAACGATCCGCCACCGGCCGCCATTGTCCTGCCCGACCTGCCCATCGATCCGCTCGACATCGTCGACGAGTTGCGGGACAGCTATCTCACCTACGCGCAGTCGGTCATCGTCAGCCGGGCATTGCCGGATGTGCGCGACGGGTTGAAGCCCTCGCAGAGGCGAATCCTGGTCGCCATGAACGACCTCGGTCTCGGGCCGACGGCCGCGACCAGCAAGTGCGCCGGCATCATCGGCGAGACGATGAAGCGATACCACCCCCACGGCGACGCGAGCATCTACGATACGCTCGTGCGCATGGCCCAAGACTGGGTGATGCGGCAGAAGCTCATCCACGGCCAAGGGAACTTCGGTTCCATCGCTGGCCTGCCACCCGCCGCACACCGGTACACCGAAGCGCGTTTGACGCACCCCGCGGCGGAAATGCTCGTCGATTTGAACAACGACACGGTCGACTTCATCGACAACTACGACGGCAAGTATCGGGAACCGCTCGTGCTGCCGAGCAAGTTCCCGAACTTGCTCGTCAACGGCGCGGTGGGCATCGCCGTGGGCATGGCGACCGACATTCCCCCGCACAACCTCCGCGAGATCTGCAACGGGTTGATCCGGCTCATCGACAACCCCGATCTCAGCTTGATGGAACTGTTGGAAATCGTGCCGGGGCCGGACTTCCCCACCGGCGGCATCGTCATGGGCAAGGCCGGGATCTACCGGGCCTACATGGGCGAACGCAGTCGCATCACCCTGCGGGCACGCGCCGAAATCGTCGAGGAGGTGAAGGGAAAAATCCCCGTCATCATCATCAAGGAAGTGCCGTTCGAAGTGACGCGCAACGCCTTGATGGCCGAGTTGGGCGAACTACTCCGCGACGACCGCATTCCGGGGATGAGCTTCGTCCGCGACGAATCCTCGGCCCGCACCGGCGAACCGGTCCGCTTGGTGGTGGAACTCAAACGCGGGGCCGACCCGCACCTCGTGCTGAACCAGATATACCAGTTCAGTCGGCTGCAGAAGACCGTCAGCATCGCCATGCTCGCCCTCGTCGAAGGCCGGCCCGAGTTCTTGACGCTCAAGCAGATGATGCAGAAGTACCTCGATCACCGCATCGTCGTCATCCGCCGGCGGACGAATTTCCTCCTCCGCGAAGCCAAGCGGCGCAGCCACGTCCTCGAAGGCCAGCTCATCGCCATCGCGAGCTTGGACCTCGTCATCCAGACCATCCGGCAGTCGCCGTCGCGGGCCGAGGCCAAGGTCCGTTTGCAGGGCATGGGCGTCTCGCTGGAACTCATGAAGTCGGCGCTCGGCGAAGTCGCCTTCGGCATCCTCCAAACCGAGATCGGCTTGCGCGACGAATACAAGATGACCGAACTGCAAGCCGAGGCGATCCTGCGGATGCAGCTCGGGCAGTTGGCCAACTTGGAACGGGACGAAATCCTCAAGGAATACAACGGCATCCGCGACGAGATCCGCAGCTACGAAGCGATCCTCGGCAGCGACGCCATGGTCAACGACATCATCCGCGCCGACCTCGAACTCATGCGCGACCGCTTCGGCAACGACCGCCGGACTGAAATCACCGACGACGGCGGCGACGTCGAGATGGAAGACTTGATCGCCGACGAACCGACGGTCGTGATGCTCTCGCACGAGGGCTTCATCAAGCGACTGCCCATCGAAACCTACCGCACCCAGGGCCGCGGTGGCAAGGGCGTGCAAGGGGGGCTGCGCGACAACGATTTCATCGAGCATTTCTTCACCGCGACGACGAAATCGTTCCTGCTCTGCTTCACCGATAAAGGCCAGTGCTACTGGTTGAAGGTCTACCGCATCCCCGAAGCGAGCCGGACGTCGAACGGCCGTTCCATCGCCAACGTTCTCTCGTTGAAGCCGGACGAAAAGATTGCCAGCGTCATCCCCGTGCGCGAGTTCGAAGCGGGGACATTCTTGCTCATGGCCACCCGGCAGGGGCTCGTGAAGAAGACGAGCCTGATGGAGTACAGCCGACCCCGGCAGGGGGGCATCATCGGCATCAACCTCGAAGAAGGCGACGCCCTGATGCAGGTCTGCGTCACCCGGCCGGGCGACGAAGTCGTCTTGAGTACGCGGCAGGGTATGGCGATCCGCTTCGGCGAGTCGGACGCGCGGGCCATGGGTCGCGGGGCCACCGGCGTCTGGGGCATCAAGCTGAACAAGACCAAGGACGACAGCCTCGTGGGGATGGTCGTCGCCGACCCGGACGGCTTCCTGCTGACCCTGTGCGAGAACGGCTTCGGCAAGCGAACCCCGTTCGGAGCGAACGAGGCGGCCCTGCCCGAGGGTGATGAAGCCGACGTTCCGGAGATCGTGGAAGCCGACGTTCCGGTCGCCGAAGGCGACGACGAAACCGAGACGGAGGATGGGCCAGCCGAGAAGGGGGGCATGCGCTACCGCAAGCAACGCCGCGGCGGCAAGGGCGTGAAAGACGTGAAGGTCACGGCGAAGAACGGCCCCTGCGTCGGCATCGTCGCCGTGCGAGCCGGCGACGAGATCATGGTCATCACGGCCCAAGGGATGGTCGTGAGGACGAAGGTCGACGACATCCGCATCGTCGGTCGCAACACGCAAGGCGTAAAGGTGATGACCCCCAGCGTTGGGGATAAGATCATCACGCTCGCCAAGCTCGCCGGAGAATCGACCCCCGACGAAGTGATCGGAATCGACGCCCCGCCCGTCCAGGAGTAAGTCATGCGCGTGCTCATCACCGGCGGCTACGGGTTCATCGGGGCGTGGATCATCCGCACGCTCCTGCATCGCGGGGACGACGTCTTCGTCTACGACCTGCGCGAAGACAACCGACGACTGAAAATGATTCTCCCCGAAGCGGAACTGGCGAAGGTGACGTTCGTCGCCGGGGACGTGTGCGAATTGTCGGCGCTGACGCTCGCCCTGAAAACGCACGCCGTCACGCACATCATCCACTTGGCGGGGTTGCAGGTGCCGACCTGCCGGCTCGACCCGATGCTCGGGGCCAAAGTGAACGTCCTCGGCACCCTCGCCGTGTTCGAGGCGGCCAAGTCGCTCGGCGCTCAAATCCAACGGATCGTCTACGCCAGTTCTGCGGCGGTCTACGGCGGGCCGGACAATTACCCGACGGGGCCGCTGCCGGACGACCTGACGCTGGTGCCGAGCACGCAGTACGGCGTCTTCAAGTGCTGCAACGAGGGGAATGCCCGCATCTACTACCAAGATCACGGCATCAGCAGCGTCGGCTTGCGGCCCTGGACGGTCTACGGCGTCGGCCGCGATCTCGGCATGACGAGCGAACCGACCAAGGCGATCAAAGCCGCGCTGCTAGGCCGGCCCTACGCCATCAACTTCGGCGGCTGGACCGACTTCCAATACGTCGCCGACGTAGCGGACACCTTCGTCCAAAGCCTCGACCGACCGTATCGCGGCTCGAAGAGCTACAACCTCCGCGGCGCGGTCGTGCACATGAGCGCATTCCACGAAGCTTTGGTCGCGGTGCTCCCCGAAGCGGCGGAGTTGGTCACTTTCGGCACTCTGCAAATTGCCATCGCCTTCGACCTCGACGATGCGGCCCTCCAACGCGACTTGGGGCCGATGCCGAAGACCGGTTTGGAGGACGGCATCCGCGACACGGTCCGCATCTTCCGGCAATTGCTGGCCGAGGGTAGACTGGACACCGCCGACCTCGACGCGCCGAAGACGGCCCCGGTGACGGTGATCGATGAACCGTAACGAACTCGGATCAGGAGCCGGATCATGATCGTCGCTCTGCCGTTCCCCGCCACCCTCGCCGACCTGATGAAGGTCGAGGGCAAAGCCGAACTCATCGGCGGAAGGATCGTGGAATTTATGGCCAGTGGAAGACTACCCAACCGGATCGCGAAGCGAATTCTGCGATCGCTCGACGATTTCGCCGCTCGGATCGGAGT
>JANOSQ010000004.1:0-2059 GCA_031415915.1 Fimbriiglobus sp.
CGACCACGAATCGGGTACCGCTGGGGCAAACGTCACAGTACCACCCTCATTGCCACCGTCGCTTGCGCGTCCGGCTAACGGGAAAAGTGCCGACACCCTCGCCGCGATCCTGTTCACCAGTGGTAGCACCGGCATCGCCAAAGGCGTGGAGTACACCCACGCCATCTTCGCCGCGCAGATCGAACTGCTGAAGGCGACCTACGGCATCGAAGCTGGCGAGATCGACTACTGCACCTTCCCACTCTTCGCGCTGTTCGGGGCTGCCCTCGGCATGACTTGCGTCGTACCGGAGATGGACGCCACCCGCCCGGCCACCATCGACCCCGCCACGGTGCGGGCGCAACTCCGGCAGTTCCGCTGCACGAATCTGTTCGCTTCCCCGGCCGTGCTGAAGCGACTGGCGAACGAACCCGGCGCCGACCCCGCGGACTATGCCAGTGTCCGCCGGGTCATCAGCGCCGGTGCCCCCGCGACCCCGGCGGTGCTCGAGCAATTCACGAAGTTGCTCCCGGCCGGGACGCCGATCTTCACCCCCTACGGCGCGACTGAGTGCTTGCCGGTGGCAAACGTTTCCAGCGCGGAGATTTTGAACGAGACTCGGGCACTGACAGAACAGGGTCGCGGGGTCTGCGTTGGGAAGCCGGTGGCGGGGATGGAGGTGATGGTCATCCCGATTACGGATGGGGCGATTGTCTCTCTCCCCCTCTCCGTTTCGGAGTGGGGGGACAAGATTGTCATCGGCGAATTCGTCGTCCGCGGCCCGGTCGTCACGCCGCGCTATTTCCGCAATCCGCAGGCCACCGCGCTCGCGAAGATCCACGACCCGGCCACCGGCGAAACCCTGCACCGCATGGGGGACATCGGCTACATCGACGAACAGGGTCGCCTCTGGTTCTGCGGCCGCAAGAGCCACCGCGTGGTCACGGCGCACGGGACGCTCTTCACGGATATGGTGGAACCGGTGTTCAATACTGTGGAAGGCGTTGCGCGAACGGCGTTGGTCGGAATGAAGCGGGATGAGACAACCATCGCCGTCATCTGTGTTGAACGATTCAATCACCCGAACAACGCGCGACGGAATGGGATCAAAGTTAAAGTCGGTGCCGGATACTGGATCAACATGCAGAAACGACTCGCGGACAAAGCCGAGCAATACACCCACACCGCCACAATCGCCACCTTCCTCGACTACCCGGGTTTCTTCCCCGTCGATGTCCGGCACAACTCCAAGATCTTCCGCGAGAAGCTCGCCGTATGGGCCGACCGCAAACTCGGGCCGAAGTGGAAGGGTGGCCCCGCGTGATCGCCCTCGTCACCGGCGGCGGTGGGTTCCTCGGCGGAGCCATCGTCCGCAAGCTCCTCGCCCGCGGCGACTCCGTCCGCTCCTTCACCCGCTCGGCCTACCCGTGGCTCGGGGAACTCGGCGTCGAGCAGATCCCCGGCGACCTCGGCAACCCCGCCGATGTGCGAGCCGCCGTATCCGGATGCGACGTCGTGTTCCACGTCGCGGCCAAGGCCGGGGTCTGGGGGCGCTACAAGGACTACTTCGCCACCAACGTCGCCGGCACGCACAACGTCATCGCGGCCTGCCGACAAGCCGGTGTCAGTCGGTTGATTTACACGAGCACACCGAGCGTCGTCCACACCGGCGCCGACCTCGAAGGCGCCACCGAGAACTTGCCGTATGCGACGCACTTCCTCGCCCACTATCCGGCGACGAAGGCCATTGCGGAAGCCGAGGTACTCGCGGCGAACGGTGCGTCACTCGGTACCGTCGCCCTGCGGCCGCATTTGATTTGGGGGCCCGGCGATCCGCATTTGATTCCGCGCGTCTTGGCGCGGGCCAAGGCCGGAAGGCTCCGGCGCATCGGTACCCGGCCGGTCATGGTCGATGTGACCTACGTCGACAACGCCGCCCAGGCCCACTTGAACGCGGCGGATCGCATCGCGGACTGCGCGGGCAAGGCCTACTTCATCAGCAATGGCGAACCGATCTTGCTTTGGGACTTTCTGAATCGCATCCTCGCCGATGCGGGCTTGCCGCCGGTGACGCGGTCGA
>JANOSQ010000005.1:0-1926 GCA_031415915.1 Fimbriiglobus sp.
GCGAAGCTGATCGATTCCCTGCTCGCCCGACCGGAGTTCGCGTCGTACTGGTCGCAGAAGTGGGCCGACTTGCTGCGGAATGAGGAAAAGACGCTCGACCGCAAGGGCGTGCAGGTCTTCCACCGCTGGATCAAAGCGTGGATCGCGGAAGACAAACCGCTCAACGACTTCGCCCGCGAAATCCTCTCGGCCCGGGGCAGTACCTACGCCACCGCCCCCGCGAACTTCTGGCGGGCCGTGCGCGACCCCTACCAGCGCGCCGAGTCGGTCGCCCAAGTTTTCTTGGGGTTGCGCGTCAGCTGCGCCAAGTGCCACAACCACCCGTTCGATCGCTGGACCCAAGACGACTACCACCGCTTCGCCGCGCTGTTCACCCGCATCGACTACCGCGTGCTCGACAACAAGAAGGTCGACGACCTCGACAAGCACGAGTTCATCGGCGAGCAGATCGTGCTGGCGACCACCCGAGGCGAACTCGCGCACCCGCGCGGCGGCGACGCCTCCCCCAAGTTTCTCGGCGCGGCCACGCCCGACCTGAGCGGCCGCACGGATCGCCTCGGCGCACTCGCCGAGTGGGTCGCGGCGCCGGGCAACCCGTTCTTCGCCAAGGCCCAAGCCAACCGCATTTGGGCCCACCTCCTCGGCCGCGGAATCGTCGAGCCGATCGACGACTTCAAGATCGCCAACCCCGCGACCAATCCGGCGCTGTTGGAGCACATCGCCAAGGTCTTCGTCGACGGCGGTTACCGTCTCAAGCCGCTGGTGAAGCACATCCTCAACTCGCGGGTCTACCAGCTCTCGGCTTCGGCCAACGAGACGAACCGCACCGACGATTCGCACTACTCGCGCGCCCTCGTGCAACCACTCGAAGCCGAGCAACTGCTCGATGCGATGGCCAAGGCGATGGACACCTCCGTGAAGTTCCCGGCGTACCCGTATGGGATGCGGGCCGGAGAAGTCCCCGCGACGCCGATGCAGGGTCGCCGGCCGGCGGAGGCCTCCGGGATGCGCTTTCTGAAAGTGTTCGGCAAACCGGATCGCCTGCTGACGTGCGAATGCGAACGCAACGAAGACCCCGGCCTCTTGCAGGCCTTCCAAATGATGACCGGCAACCTGCTGCACACGCTGGTGCGCGAGCCGGACAACCGCATCGGCAAACTGCTCGCCGCGAAAACCTCGGACGCGACCATCCTCGACGAACTGTACCACGCGGCGCTCTGCCGCCCGCCGACGCCAGCCGAGAGTCAGACATTGTTGAAGTTGGTCGCCGAAGGCGAGAACCACCGCGCGGCCTGGGAAGACGTAGCGTGGGCGCTGTTGAACTCGAAGGAGTTCTTGCTGCGGCGCTGAGCAAGCGTTCGCCTTGTAGCCCGGCCACCCGCCCCGTAAAGTGACTCCGCTGGCATTCGTAGCTCAACTGGATAGAGCATCGGTCTTCGGAACCGAGGGTTGGGGGTTCGAATCCCTCCGAGTGCACTGTCGGAAACCCTATTAGCCGAAGCGAATTTCGCTCACCCCGATCAGTTTCGGGCGCGGCCCTCCAGATGCGGTTTCGTGAAATCGTTTCACGAAACCTCGGAGACCGCGCCGATGTCACGTCCCCGCAAAGTCGCAGCCCGTTACCTCAAACACGCCAGCGGAAGGGCCAGAGCCCTCTGGAATGACGTAAGGCGAGCGGCAGCACTTGATTCACCTGCCGCACGGCTTGATCGTGATGTCGTACTTGCGAAGCGACGGCGAGCGCTCCATCCGCGCCTCGTACGGCTCCATCTCCTTCTTCGACAGACGGATGCCGTTACGGTAGTCGCCGGCCAGTCGCTTCACCGTGGGGTGGCGACCCTTCCAAGTCATCCGCAGCGCTTCCTGCAGGATCACCTTCAAACAGTTCAACAACGCCCCGCCCCACTTCTGCTCCAAACTCGACCA
>JANOSQ010000006.1:0-2720 GCA_031415915.1 Fimbriiglobus sp.
GACCGAGGACGAGGACGCACGCCGCGAGCGCGGTTTGGGTCGAACGGGAAATCGGCGGAGCGGGATCCATGACCTTCTCAGCTTACCCCTTGGGCAGGATCAGCACCACATAGCGACCGAGATTCTCCAGCAGAGGGCAGAAGGCGAACGCGAGCCGGTCGGCGAAATCGGCGGGGGCGAGTACGATCCGCGATTTCACCACCCGGCGCACCATGCCGAAAAGTTGATGGCCGCGCCAACTCAACTTCGGGAAATGCGCCCGCAAGGGGGCGAGATCGCGTCGGTTCAGGGGTCGTTCGTCCGGGGTCCGTTCCTTCCCGGGATAGGGTAACCGACGGCGGGCGAGTTCGAGCAGCGGGTTCCCGCCCCACGGCTCGCAAAAGACGGCGACCCCGCCCGGTTTCAGCACGCGCTGCAGTTCCGCCCCGGCTTGCTGCAAGTCGAGGTGGTGCAAGATGGCATTGCCCCAGACCGCGTCGAAACTGGCATCGGCGTACGGGAGGTGCTCCGCATCGGCGGCACGGAATTCGGCTGACACACCGTTGACAGCGGCGCGGCGCTCCGCTTCGGCGACGTACCCCGGCGAGAGGTCGAAGGCGGACACGCGGGCACCGGCGCGGGCCAGCACAACCGCGGCCATACCGTGCCCGCAGCCGTAATCGAGGATCGCTTGGCCGCGGAGATTGCCGAGTTCCGCGAACGCGGGCCGAATCCAAGTTTCGTGGTCGAGGTAATCGGCGTCGTCGAAGCGCAAATCGGCCCTGCCGGCGCGGAAGCTCTCCACGCGCTCCTCGGCTTGGCGGTCGTGGAAGATTTGCTCGGATTGAATCCGTTCGAGTGTCGCGGGCATGGTTTCGGTCCGAATTTTATTGATGTTGTAGCGCCAGTCATCTCATCATGTCGGTGACCCGATTCAAGGGCGACCCCATTTGAGTCACCCCCTCTCCGCTTCGGAGAGGGGGAGGGCAGACCCTACACCAACCAACCGCCCGTGATGGGCAACACCTGTCCGGTAATGTAACCGCTTTCGGCGCTGGAAAGGAAGAGCACTGCGTTGGCCACGTCGGCGGGTTGAGCGAAGCGGCCCAGCGGAATCTGTTTGATGTACTCCGCCCGCATCTCCTCTTTGATGTCGCCCATCATCGATGTCTCGACGACGCCGGGGGCGATGGCGTTCACCGTGATTCCCCGCCGGGCAAGTTCCTTGGCCAGCACGCGTGTCATGCCGATGACCCCGGCCTTGGCCGCGGCGTAGTTCGACTGACCGGGGAAGCCCTGCAACCCGGCGACGGACGCGATACTGACGATGCGCCCGCCGTCGCGCAGGATCTCCGCGCCGTACTTGCAGCAGTGGAAGACCCCCGTGAGATTAGTACCGACAACGCTGTGCCAGTCGTCGAGCGTCATCTTGCGGATGGTGCGGTCCTTCAAGATCCCCGCGTTGTTCACGAGGATGTCTAGCCCGCCGAATTCCGCTTTCACGATCGCCATCATCGCTTCGATGGCCGCCGCATCGCGGACATCGGCGGTCAGGACCTTCACGCGGCCGGGGAACTCCGCCGCCAGCACTTCGGCCGCTTTCAAATTGATCCCGTTCGGATCGTCGAAGTCGTGGAGGATCCCCGTGGCCCCGGCATCGAGGAATTGCCGGAGGATGGCGGCTCCGATGCCGCGCGAACTCCCCGTCACGAGGGCGACCTTACCGGCGAAATCGTAGCGGATCATGGGGCACCATGGGGGACGCGGGTCGGACGTTCCCTATTTTAGTCGCATGGCTTTGAATCTGGTGCACTACAGCGATGTTCACTTCCCCGGGATGCTGCGCGGTTGGGGGCCGCGCGACGTGCTCGGCAAGAAACTCGTCGGTTGGTTCAACGTCAAATTCCTCGGGCGCGGCCGGCGCTTCCGCCATGCGAACGCCTGCGTCGAAGCGATGATGGCCGAGATCCGCGAAGCCCCGCCGGATGCGATCGTCTTCAGCGGCGACGCCACCATGCTGGCGTTGAAGGGGGAATTCGCCAACGCCGCCAAGCGGTTGGGCGTGACCGACCCCGCGTTGCCGCAGGGGTTCGCGGTGCCGGGGAACCACGACTACTACACCCGCCACGCCGAACTCGCCGGCGTATTCGAGCAGGCCTTTGCCCCGTGGCAAACCGGCGACCGCATCGAGGGACACTACTATCCCTTCGCCCGGCGCGTCGGCGACGTCTGGCTCATCGGGGTCAACAGCAGCTATCAGAAGTTCGGCCTCGGCGCCAGCGGGAAGATCGGGGAACCTCAGCTCGCGCGGTTGCGGACACTCTGCGCCGGCTTGTCTTCCGGCTTGCGAATCCTCGTGACGCACTACCCGCTGCGAAACGCCCACGGCCGCGTCGAACACCCGACCCACCGCCTGCGCGACCACGTTACGGCGCTGCAAACGGCCAAGGAATGCGGCATCGCCCTCTGGGTTCACGGGCACATCCACGCGCCGTTCGTGCTGAAGCCGGGGGCCGCGATTCCGTTCCCGGTCATCTGCGCCGGCAGCGCGACGCAAGAGCACCTCTGGTCGTTCAACCGCTACCGGATCGAGGGGCAGAACCTGACGATGACCCGGCGCGTCTACGAATTGGCCCTCGGCGCCTTCCGCGATGCGGAGACCCTTGAGATGAAACTGCCGGCCGGTTAAACTGAGTTTGTCCCGCCGGGAGTCACCGATGATCGCTTTCGCCCTGAGCATC
>JANOSQ010000007.1:0-7152 GCA_031415915.1 Fimbriiglobus sp.
GAGCAGCCAGTTGAACAGGGCCGTGCGGACCCCGCCGATGTGCAGATAGCCGGTCGGACTGGGGGCGAAGCGAGTACGCATAGTGCGGAGTTCGGAGTTGGGAATGCGGAATGAAAGAACGAACCGACGCTGCGGGCACTCCGCATTATCCTTTGCCCCGGCACTCCACCATCGTGCTCATGTGGCCTTCCTGCACGACCTTGCCATCCTGGTTGATGATCTGCCGGTGCCAGAGGATTTCGCCGCGCTTGCCGACGCCCTTGAGGGTTTTTTCGACCGCCCGGCTGATGACGTGGATGGTGTCGCCGGCGAACACCGGAGCGACGAACTTCCAATCTTTGACGCCGAGCAGGGCGACGAGTTTGGTCGCGGGGGAGTAGATGCACAAGCCGCTGGCGATGCTGAATATCCCGAAGCCGTGGGCGATGGGCCGGCGGTAAGCCGTCGTCTTGGCGTACTCGTGGTCGATGTGGATGGCGTTGAAGTCGCCGCTGTAGCCGGCGAACGTCAGGATGTCCGACTCGGTGACGGTGCGCGCGGGGGACTGCCAGACGAGATCGAAGTCGAGTTCTTCGAAGCACAGGGAGGGCACTAGCAGATTCATCGTCGCTCGCAATCGAAACGCGCCGGAGGGCAGTTACAACACATATAAATATATCGCCCGCCATCCAAGGCAACTTGACTGTCGGGTCGGTTGGTCGGGCCGGGGATTCCCCGGCCCGACGCAAAAGGGAATGCCTCCTTCAACGTGTTACCGTTGCTGGAGCGTCGCAGACTTTGCTCCCGCTCGCAGAACGGGATCGAGGTCGAAGCGATCGAGGTTCATCACTTTGGTCCACGCGGATACGAAATCTTTGACGAACTTCTGTTGGGCGTCCTCACTGGCGTAAACTTCCGCGATGGCCCGGAGTTGCGAGTTCGAACCGAACACGAGATCGACGGAGCTGGCAGTCCACTTGACCTTGCCCGTTTTGGCATCGCGCCCGTCGAAGAAGTATTCGCAGACGGTCGACTTCTTCCACTGCGTGTCCGCGTCGAGCAGGTTCACGAAGAAGTCGTTGGTCAACGTTTCTGGCTTCTTGGTGAAGACACCCAATTGAATGCCGCCCGCATTGGCGTTCAAGACGCGCAAGCCGCCAACGAGGACGGTCATCTCGGGCGCGGATAGGGTAAGCAGATCCGCTTTCTCGACTAGCGTCGTCTCGGCGGGGCGAGTCAGATCACGGCTGAAGAAGTTGCGGAAGGCGTCGTTTGTCGGCTCGAGCACGGCGAACGACTTCGCGTCGGTTTGTTCTTGCGTGGCGTCGGTGCGACCCGGGGCGAATGGCACTGCGACTTCGTTCCCGCCTTTCTTCGCGGCCTGTTCGATGGCGGCGCAACCGCCGAGGACGATCAGATCCGCGAGTGAGACCTTCTTGCCGTCGGCTTGCGCTTTGTTGAAGTCGGCTTGGATCTTGTCGAAGATCGGCAGGATTTTGACGAGTTCATCCGGTTGGTTCGCCTTCCAGTCTTTCTGCGGAGCGAGGCGAATGCGGGCGCCGTTGGCCCCACCGCGCTTGTCGGTGTTGCGGTAGGTCGATGCCGAGGCCCACGCCGTCGAGACCAACTGCGAGGTGGACAGGCCCGAGTCGAGAATCTTCGCCTTCAGCGCGGCGATGTCTTGCTTGTCGATGAGCTTGTGATCGACGGCCGGAACCGGATCTTGCCAGATTTGCGGCTTGGCGACGGTCGGCCCCAGCAAGCGACTGGCCGGGCCCATGTCGCGGTGTGTCAGTTTGTACCACGCCTTGGAGAAAGCGACCTCAAACTCTTTCGGGTTCTCGTGGAACCGCTTGGAAATCTTCAGATAGGCCGGGTCCGTCTTCAGGGCGATGTCGGTCGTGAACATGATTGGCGCGTGCGATTTCTTCGGATCGTGCGCATCGGGGACGAGTCCCTTGGCTTTATCGTCCGTCGGGATCCACTGCTGGGCCCCGGCCGGGCTTTTGGTCAACTTCCACTCGAATGCGAAGAGGTTGTCGAAGTAGCCGTTGGACCACTTCGCCGGGGTCGATGTCCATGCGCCTTCCAAACCGCTGGTGATGGTGTCGCCGCCTTTACCTTTGCCGAAAACGTTGATCCAGCCGAGCCCTTGGAATTCGATGGCGGCGCGTTCGGGTTCCGGGCCGACGTTCTTATCTGGGGCGGCGCCGTGCGCTTTGCCGAAGGTGTGTCCCCCGGCTATGAGAGCGACCGTCTCTTCGTCATCCATCGCCATGCGGCCGAACGTTTCGCGGATGTCCTTGGCCGCGGCCATCGGATCGGGCTTGGCGTTGGGGCCTTCCGGGTTTACGTAGATCAAACCCATTTGCGTGGCGCCGAGCGGTTGCTCGAGTTTGCGGTCCCCGCTGTGGCGTTTATCGTCCAACCACTTCGTTTCCGGCCCCCAATAGATTTCCGAATCGGGTTCCCAAACATCGACGCGGCCACCGGCGAAGCCGAACGTCTTGAACCCCATCGACTCCAACGCGCAGTTCCCCGTGAGGATCATGAGGTCGGCCCACGAGATCTTCTTGCCGTACTTCTGCTTGATCGGCCAAAGCAGCCGGCGGGCTTTGTCGAGGTTGGCGTTGTCGGGCCAGCTGGCAACGGGCGCCAAACGGATGATGCCCGAGGCGGCGCCGCCGCGACCGTCGGTGATGCGGTAGGTCCCCGCGCTGTGCCACGCCAGCCGAATCATCAGTGGCCCGTAGTGCCCGTAGTCCGCCGGCCACCACTCTTGGGACGTGGTGAGCACCTTCGTGATGTCTTTCTTCAACGCGTCCAAGTCGACTTTCTTGAACTCCTCGGCGTAGTTGAAGTCTTCGCCCATCGGGTTGCTGCTCGAGTTCTTGTCCAGTACTTGCAGCTTCAACTGATTCGGCCACCAGTCTTTCGCCCGGTACGGCGCGGGACCCGCTTCCGCCGGTTTCTGATCTTCGGGCGCCGCGCCCAGCACGGGGCACTTGGCGATGTCGTCTTTGCCCAGCTTGGCCAGAGGGGTTTTCAGGTTCTGGGCCGGTGCTGGCGTCGGTGTCTGCGCGATCCCGGTCAGCGTTGTCAGCCCGAGCAGCGATGCTGTGAGCACTTTTTTCAACACAGAGTTTCTCCATCGGGGGAAAGGGGTGGCATAGGAAACCACATCCCTGATGATACCGACTTCGGTAGCTCGACTTCCACGTCCGTTGCGGATACTTTCCAGAGACAGCGTCTATTGCAACGGCCATCATCCGGATTCGAGCGTCGGTTGCGACTGGTAGCAGCGCGCAGCCGACGCTCGCGGCTCGGAAAACACTCGTTGTGCAACACGTTTCGGAGGCGACGGACTAGCCGGGCAAGGCCTTGGGGGCAATGACCCCACCGGGTGATCTCTGTCTTGCCCAAAGCCGAAAAAAGTTTGCGAACGAACTTTCGGGTTGTTACACTCCCCCCGACTCTGTCTCTTGCCGACAGCGCGGTCAAGTTTGGATCGTGCGGCATGTTCATCATTTGCTTTCGTTCTCGGCAGTCGCTTCATCCTCGGATGCAGTCCCGTGTGGGCTTTCGATGAACCAGGCCTTGCGCGTGGTCGGAGTCAAACTCTACCCCGGTCGCGTTCCGCCGTCCAGCGCCAACCTTCGGCGGGGTGCGCCAACCGGTTCTAGATCACCCCGGCTGAATCGGCCTTCCATCTGACGGCTCAGTTTGTCATCTTCTCGGACGGACGCGAGCCCGCACCCGAAGCCGCAAAGCCGGGAGAGGGGAGACTTCCATTTTCACGACACACGATACGGCAACTTGAAATCCGCTCTAACCGGTATAGCTGAATCGACCGTCGACGATGAGGCCGATGCGGAAGAGCAAGAGGAAGACGAAAAGGAAGAAGGAATGCCGAAGTCGAAGAAAGCCGCCGTGTCGGTGTCCAAACGATAGAGGGTGGGTCGTGGCGGCAAGTTTTCCAACTCGTCGCCACAATAAACCCGAACCTCAATCCTGCGTCTCTTCCGCCACTTCGGCTTCTCCGTCTCCCTGCTTGTCTTTCTCATCTTTCTTGTCCCGTCCTTCGTCGCGCTGATCTTTCGGCTTCTTTTTCTTCGACCCGGTTCGCAGGTCGTCCCGAGCTCGGGAGGTTGGCGACCCGGTGTCGTGCGTGTTCTGTTGGCCGCGTTGATCTGCCATGGGTGGAACTCCTTGGGAAATGGCCATCGCAGAAGCGCGATTGGCGATCACCAAGGTGCAATTGGGGTGCCAAGTCATCCGCCGGTCTTCCCGATTGCAGCGCAGACTGTTTCCCACATCCGAGAATGACGATCCATCCTTCGCTACAATCGCGTCTTGCAACTCGCTTTGGCCACCGCCCGGTACGATTTTTTCGGTCGGCACGGATTCTGCACAGTCGGCATCTTAGGAAGTTTGAACCACCATCACGGATGAACTACCATGCTCGTTCTCACCCGCAAGACCGGCGAAGAAATCATCATCGACGGCAACATCCGCCTGACCTTCACCATCAAAGGCGACAAGGTCAAAGTGGGCATCGATGCCCCGGCTCACATTCGCGTCGATCGGCAGGAGATCGCCCAACGACTCATCGAACATGCTTTCGTCGAACGCGTCGCGGGTTAACCAGAATCCATCTCAGTCCTCCACTCACTTCTCGCGCGACTCCGGACTAGACACTGAATCGCCGATTCGCAAACTGACAGCCTGGAATTTCGGTCGGACTCCGGCCGCACTGTCCCAGGACTTCTCGGACTGTTGGTCGGGATCATGAGTTCGACAAGCGTTCCCAAAACGCCCCTCGTCGTCGGCATCGGTGCGTCGGCCGGCGGCTCGGACGCGCTGCAATCCTTTTTTCGCTCCATTCCCGCCGAGATCGAACTCGCGTTCGTCGTCGTATCCCATCTCGATCCCGGTTCGAAGAGCGTGCTGCCCGAACTTCTCGACAAATCGTCGCCGTTTTCCGTGGTCGACATCACCGACGGCCTCCGGGTCGAAGCGAACCGAATCTACACGGTCCCCCCTGCCCATCTCGTCGCGGTCGAACGGGGGATTCTCAAACTCTATCCGCCGGCTCGCCCCGAAGACCTCCGAACCGTGATCGACCGGTTTTTCACGTCGTTGGCCCGCGATCGAGGCGATCGGGCCGTCGGCATCATCCTCTCGGGAACGGGGAGCGATGGCAGTTTGGGCCTCCGCGCCATCGCGGAGAGCGGCGGCTTGACGATGGTGCAGGTACCGAGCACCGCCAAGCACGAATCGATGCCCCGGATCGCGCTGGACACCGCCGGGGCCGATCACGTCCTGCCGGTGCCAGCGCTCGCGGAGGAACTCGCCGCCTACGCGAAGCACGTCGAACAACGCCCCGCGCCCGGGCGGGAAGCCGACTCCTATCGGGAAGTCGAAGACGCGCTCCCGAAGGTGTGCGAACTCCTCCTGCAAGCGACCGGGCACAACTTCAAGCATTACAAGACGAGCACCATCACCCGGCGGACGCTCCGGCGGATCCAAGTGCTGCGGCTCGCCGGCGTGCGCGACTATTTGGAATGCCTCCGAACCGATCCCGGCGAAGCGGACCGGCTGTTCAAAGAGCTGCTGATCAACGTCACGGCGTTCTTCCGTGATCCGGAGGCCTTCGCGGTACTCGCGGACGAAGTCCTCCCCCGCCTGCTGGAGAATCGGAGCCAAGGCGATTGCGTGCGGATTTGGGTACCGGGCTGCGCGACGGGCGAAGAAGCGTATTCCCTCGCCATGCTGATGCGGGAACGATTGGACGGCGTCGCGAATCCGCCCGAGGTCCAGATCTTCGCGACCGACATCGACGAAGAATCGCTCGCCACGGCCCGCCAAGGCAGCTACCCGCTCGGCATCGCGAACGAGATCACCGCCCCGCGCTTGGCCCGCTTCTTCGTCAAGAAAGCCCAGCAGTACCACGCGGTGAAGGAAGTCCGCGAGCTGATCCTGTTCTCGAATCACAACCTCATCAACGACCCGCCTTTTTCCCGGCTCGATCTCATTTCCTGCCGGAACTTGCTGATCTACCTCGGCAGCCATTTGCAGAAGAAGCTTATCCCGCTGTTCCACTACGCCCTGCGTCCCGGCGGGCACCTGTTCCTCGGACCGTCGGAAAACCTCAGCACCCACCGCGAATTGTTTCGCCCGATCGACGCGAAGAACCGCATTTCGCTCCGCTTGCCTACGGCGATCCGCTCGGCGTTGCCCCCGAGCGGTCGGTACGCCGCGCCCGCGGCGATTCGCCCGGCCAACGCCGCCGCGCCCCCCGAAGCGGACACGTACCTCGTCATGCAGCGGATCGTACTCGACGAGTTTTCGCCGAAGGCCGTGGTGGTGAACGGAGAGGGGCAGATCGTCTGCGCGTCCGGCAACGTGGAGAAGTATTTGACGGTGAACGCCGGGGCGTTCCACAACAACGTCGCCCGTTTGGTGCGCGACGGGTTGCGGATCGGGCTTCGCACCGCGTTGGCCGAAGCGACCGAGACCCGCCGGAAGGTCGTGCACGAGGGGTGGAGCCTCCGCACGGAGGTCGGGGTTCAACGGGTGATGCTCACCGTGCAACCGATGCCGCAGCTCGGGGAAGACTCCGGATTGTTCATGGTCGTCTTCCACGATGTCGGCTTGCCGCTCGTCAACGAGGCGTCCCCCGATGGGCCGCCGAGCGAGGCGGTCGTCACCCTGATTGAACAACTGGAGCGCGAGCTGCTGCGAACCCGCGAGGATTTGGAAAAGACGGTGCAGGAGCTCGAAGCCGCCAACGAAGAGCTGAAGTCGTCGAACGAAGAACTGCTCTCGATGAACGAGGAACTCCAATCGTCGAACGAAGAGCTCGAGACGTCGAAGGAAGAAGTCCAAGCCGCGAACGATGCATTGGCCGCGGCCAACGGCGACTTGGAGAACCTCTTCGCCAGCACGCGGATCGCCACGATATTCCTCGACGACTCCGGCAGCGTCCGCCGGGCCACCACCGCGGCGGGTGCGATCTTCAACATCTTGCCCACGGACACCGGCCGGCCGCTCGACCACTTCACCCACAAAGCGGTGTCGATGCCGCCGCTGCCGGAGACCGCCGCGATCTTCCGCGACGAGAAGCCACACGAAGATGAATTCGAGATGCGCGACGGCGCGTGGTATCTCCGA
>JANOSQ010000008.1:0-2180 GCA_031415915.1 Fimbriiglobus sp.
TCTCCGAAGCGGCCGAAGCGGAGAGGGGGAGAAAGAACAACCAAGGACACATCATGCTTCGCTCGCTATTCGCCTTCCTCGCATTCGCCCTCGCATTCCCGGCATTCGCAGCCGAACCGCTGCTGACGGTTGCGGAGAAATCCAAATTCACCGCGACGTCGACTCACGCCGAAGTGCTGGCGTTCTGCGCGGAATTGGCGAAGCGGCACGCGGAAATCGTCAAGTTCACCGAATACGGAAGCAGCGTCGAAGGCAAGAAACTCCCCGCGCTGACGCTGCAAATCGGGGCCGACGACAAGCGGCCGACGGTGCTCGTGTACGCCAACATCCACGCCGGGGAAGTCGACGGTAAAGAAGCGGTGCTGGCGCTGGCCCGGGATCTCGCCGAAGGGAAGAACGCGTGGCTGACCAAGCTCCGCGTCGTGATCCTGCCGAACATCAACCCGGATGGTAACGACCGCATCGACAAGAAGAACCGCGCCGAACAGAACGGCCCGGCCGAAGGCGTCGGCATCCGCGAGAACGCGAACGGGTTGGACCTCAACCGCGATTTCGTGAAGCTCGAAAGCAATGAAATCCGAACGCTCGTCAAACTCATAGCCCAGTACGATCCGATCATGGTCATCGACTGCCACACGACCAACGGCAGCCAGCACCGCTACAAGCTGACGTACGATGGCCCGCGCTACGCCGCGGTGCACCCCGACCTCATTTCGTACAGCTCGACCAAACTCTTCCCAGATGTGACGGCGAAAGTGAAGACCGCAACCGGGTTCGACACCTTCCGGTACGGCAACTTCAACCGCGACCGCACCGAATGGACGACCTACGCCGCGTCGCCGCGATTCGGCTTGCAGCTCTTCGCGCTCCAGGGTCGTCTCGGCATCCTCAGCGAAAGCTACAGTTATGCCACCTACGAGGAGCGCGTGAAAGCGAGCTACGCCTTCGTGAAAGCGAGCCTCGATCACGCCGCAACGAATGCGGCCGAGATTCAGACGCTCGTCACCGCGGCGCGCGAGACGCCGAGCAAGCTTGCGCTGCGCACGAAGACCGTCGCGCACCCCAAACCGACCACTGTCCTCGGTTTCGCCGAGAAAGACGGGAAGATCGTCGAACCGCGCCAGCCGAAGGATTACGAACTCAAGATCGTGACCAAGGTGGTGCCGACGCTCGAAGTCGAACTCCCGGCGGCCTACCTCATCCCCGCCGAGTTCGCCGCGGTCGCCGACACGCTGCGGCGCCACGGCATCCGGGTCGAAGAACTCCGCGAGCAGATCGAAGTCGACGCCGAGATCTACACCGTCACGGAGTTCGCGAAAGCGAAGAACGCATTCCAGAAGCACACGACCGTATCGGTGGAGGCGACGTTGGCGAAATCGACGATCACCGCACAACCGGGCAGCTTCCTCGTGCGGACGAAGCAACCCCTCGGCCGGCTCGCGGCGTACTTGCTCGAACCCCAAGCGGAAGACGGCCTGACGACATGGAACGCCTTCGACGCCGCGCTCGCGGTGAAGTCGCCGTTCCCGGTGGTGCGCTTGCCGAAGCTGGCGCCGGTCTTCACCGGTAGCCCACGCGCGCTGCCCGAAGACCGGACCGCCAAGAAGAAATTCGGGATGGATCAACTCGCACTCGGCCGCGGTGGAATCGCCAACGTCTTGGGCGATATCACTTGGCTCCCGGACGGCGAACATTGGTTGCAGGCGAAGGAGGGGAAGCTCTGGTCAGTAGCCGCGAGGTCGGGCCGGTCGGAGTTGTTCGTCGATCCGGAGAAGTTGAAAAAGTCGCTCACCGGCGTCGAGAGGATCGATACGAAAGCGCTCGGACTATTCATTAAAGGCACCCGCTTCACCTTCAACGCGGATCGAAGCGCGATCCTCTTCGACAGCGGCAGCGGGTTGATCCTCGTCCCGCGCGACGGCGCCCCGGCGAAGCGGCTCACGGGCGATAAGGAGCACGAGTTCCCGACCTTTTCCCCCGACGGCAAACGACTCGCGTTCGTGCGGAAGGGAAACCTCTTCGCCATCGATTTGGCCACGACCAAAGTCACGCAACTCACCACCGACGGCGGCACCGCCGAGATCCTCAACGGCCGCGGGGACTGGGTCTACGAGGAGGAAATCTTCAACCGCAATGGCGCCGCCTATTGGTGGAAGCCCGACTCGAGCGCCATCGCGTTT
>JANOSQ010000009.1:0-6849 GCA_031415915.1 Fimbriiglobus sp.
CAAGCGCGAGCGCCGCATCCAAACGCCGCAGAATCCGGGCATCGGCGTCAACGGCCGGCCGGTCGTGAACTTCTGCGCGAACAACTACCTCGGCTTGGCGAACCACCCGGAGATCGTGCGGGCCGCGCGCACCGGCCTCGACGAATGGGGCTTCGGCCTGTCGTCGGTGCGGTTCATCTGCGGGACGCAGGACATTCATAAACGAGCCGAAGCGCAAATCGCGAAGTTTTTCCGCCGGCCCGATTCGATCCTCTACATCTCCTGCTTCGATGCGAACGGCGGGCTGTTCGAACCGGTGCTCGACGCCCAAGATGCGATCCTCTCGGACGAACTGAACCACGCCAGCATCATCGACGGCATCCGCCTCTGCAAAGCCCTGCGCCACCGCTACAAGCACTCGGACATGGCCGATCTGCGGGCCAAGCTCGTCGAAGCGAAGGATTGCCGCTTCAAGATGATCTTCACCGACAGCGTCTTCAGCATGGACGGCGACTTGGCGAAACTCCCGGACATCTGCGACCTCGCCGACGAATTCGGCGCCATCGTCGCCATCGACGATTGCCACGCCACCGGGCACCTCGGCGCCACCGGCCGCGGCGGCGCCGAGGAACTTGGCGTCCTCGACCGCATCGACATCATCACCGGGACGCTCGGCAAAACCCTCGGCGGGGCCAGCGGTGGGTTCACTGCGGCGAGCGCTGAGATCGTCGATTGGCTGCGCAATCGCTCGCGGCCGTATTTGTTCAGCAACTCGGTGCCACCGTCGCTCGTCGCGGCCGGAATGAAGGCGCTCGAGTTGGTCGATACCAGCGCCGAGCTGAGGGCGAAGTTGAAGGCGAACACCGCGAAGATGCGCAGCGGTCTGGAAGCCGCCGGGTTCACCGTGAAACCCGGTCCGACGCCGATTCTGCCCGTGATGTTCGGCGACGCCGCCGTCGCGGGGAAAGTGGCCGAGGCCCTGCTGGCCGAGGGAATCTACGTCGTTGCCTTCAGCTTCCCCGTCGTCCCGCTGGGGCAAGCCCGCATCCGGTTGCAAGTGTCCGCGGCGCACACGGACGAACAAATCGACGCGGCCCTCGCCGCTTTCCGCAAGGTCGGCCGAGAGATCGGTTGACCGAAAGTGGTTTCATTCCTGCGGCGGATTCCATGGACTCCACCCGCGCTACACAGAATTGCGCAATCCGAGCCGGGCGCTAACGACGGACCGTCGCTCGCGCGTTCGGCTCGGATTCGATAAGTTCGGATCGGGCAACCGACGCCGAACGCTCGCCCGCTACTTCATCAGACTCTCGATGTCGCCCTTCAAGCCGGGGCCGCTTTGGGCGTTGCGATTGGCCACTTTCCCGGCTTTGTCCACGAGGATGATGTGCGGGATCATCTGGATGCCGTAGGACTTGGCCAGCGGCGAACCGTCGAGGCCGCCGGGGGAGTGCAGGTGGGCACCGGGGATGGCTCGCACCGCTTTGTACGCATCGTCTTTCGTCGCGGCGTCGTCCAATGAGACGGTGACGATGTTCAAATTCGCCCCCTGCGCCTTGGACAACTCGGCGAGGAGCTTCAGATCTTCGGTCGCATCGGCCCAGCTCGCCCAGTAGAAGACGAGCGTCGGCTTGCCCATGAGGTTGGCTTGATTCATGGCGACGCCGTCGAAAGTCGTCCCCGCGATCGTGAACTGCTGCCCTTCGCTCGTGAGGCGCTTGACCGCGCCGGTGGCTTTGGCGGCGTGGGCGTGGGCGGGGTACTCCTTGGCGAGCTTCTCGTACCAGCCCTTCGCGGCGATTTCGCCATCCTTGCCGGTGAACTCGGAGGCCGTGGCGAGCCGCATGAGCGCTTCGGGCGCGTCGTCGGCTTTCTCGTGGGCCTTCACGAAGGCTTCGAGCTGCTCGCGGTACCACGTTTGCGCCTTCGGCACTTCGGCGCCTTTCGCCTCTTTCAACTTCACGGCGTACTCGGCCGACAGGAAGCGGAAAACCACGTAGGGCTGCGTTTCGTTGGCCCCCGGCGTCGCGACGATGGCTTCTTTCCACAGCTTGAGGCGATTGAATGCCTTCGTCTGGCCGGGGTCCGACTCCACGACCCCTTGGAGGGCGTCGATCAATTGCTTCAGCCACGGGATTTGCTCGCCGCCTTTGGTCTTCTCGACGCAGACTTCGAGAATTTCGGCGCGTTCGGTGTGGTAGCGGGCCATGTCCGCGGCGTTCGCGGGGGGTTTGATTGGCATGAGCTTGGCCACGTCGGCTTTGATGGCGTCGGGAACCGGCGCGACCCCCGCGCCCGGCTCTTCGTCGACCGAACTCCCCAGCGCCGGGCCGTCGATCAACCGCCAAGCCCGACCCACGAGCAGGAGTTCGCCGGTTTGGAAGACGTCCATCGTCTTGCCGTCGCCCTTGTCGAGCATCACCGTGCCGCTCTTGTGCTTCAGCAGGTCTTCGCGGCCGCCGAAGCTGTCGGCCGGCGTGGTTTGCGGCGTGCCGAAGATCGACTGCATGAACTTCGCTTTGTCTGAGAGCTTCAACCCTTCCACGGTCGCGGCCAAGCGCTGGTTGGCCTTCTCGGTGCGGGCTTTGAACTTGGCGATATCCGCGGCGGGCAGCGCCAGCTTCTTCAGGTCGTCTTCCTTCAAGAGCAGCGCTTGCAGCCGGGCGGGGTTCTTGCTCAGCACCGCGGCGAACAACTCTTGGCTCACCTCTTCCGGCGAGATCGCGACCCATTCGTCCACGACGCCGTCTTCGTTGACGTCGATGCCCCATTTGCTGCCGTTGACGCCGAGCCAGCGGAATTGATCCACCTTGCAGTTGCCGTTGCCGTCGACCTCGCGGTACGACTCCACCCCGGCGACGAAGTAGCTGAAGATGTTCGGCTTGGCGCCGCCTTTGGTGTCGATGAACTGGCGCACTTTGTTCCCGGCGCCGTCGAGCACGATGATGCCCTTCGGCGCGACGCCGTCTTGGCCCGCGGGCCAGGCCATCTGTTCGACTTTGCAGGCGGTCAAATCGGCCCCGGTCGGCGTGGAGACGATCACGCCCGGTTGCACCGGCGCCCGGCCGAGCACTTCGGTCGCGGTTTGCGCCCGGGCTTCGAGGGTTCCGCCCAAGAGGGCCAGTGTTCCCAAAACCCGCACGGTGATACGCTTGCTCGTCATCCCTGAACCTCCGAGTCGGTGCGGGCCGGGCATCCTACCGGCCCAACGGAATCTACCCGCATTGCCATCATCGACCGAATTACCGGGGCGGATTGACCATTTCGGATTGCGGAGTGCGGATTGCGGAGTGTAAAGTTTGCAAAACTAGGTTCACCCACGGGAGTCGGTATGGATGCCGCACCGCTTCGCATCGCTTTGCTCGGCACGCCCCGCTCGGGGAACACGTGGGTGCGGTTCCTCCTCGGCGCCGCGGCCGGGATTCCGACCTTCGCCGTCCACGAACTCAGCGACGCCATCCTCGCCGATCTGCCGCCCGAGTGCATCGTGCAGATCCACTGGCGCCGCGATCCGGAATTCTTGAAGCTGCTGGAGATTCACGGCTTCCGCGTCCTCACGATCGCCCGACACCCCTTCGACGTGCTCATTTCGATCCTGCAATTCGCCATCCATGAAAGCGAATCGGATCAATGGCTGCGCGGCCGTGGCGGGGATGAATCCGGCCTGTTCGGCGCCATGCCGCGAAGCCGGTCGTTCGTGGAGTATGCGACGGGCGACCGGGCCAAGGAACTCTTCGGCGTCACCGGCGATTGGTGGACGCATCCCGGCGTGGTGACGGCGCACTACGAAGACTTCGTGAACGATCCCGTGGGCGAACTCCGCCGCTTGGTCGAAGTGTTCCGCCCCGAATCGACCGCCGACTTGGCCGAGATCGTCGCCCGGCACGACTTGACCATCCTGCGGAAGACCTCGTTCAACAACCACTTTTGGAAGGGGATGCCGGGGTTGTGGCAGCACCTGCTCACGGCGGATGTGGCCACGGAAATCGCCGCGGCGCACGCGGATCACTTCCGACTGCTCGGCTACACCACGGATGCCGATGCGGCGCTGACCGACTCCGCGGCGGATCGCAATTGGATCTCGGCGAGCGGCCCGAGCCTCCGCGCGGCATTGCGCCGCGCGGCGGTCAGCCACGTTCAAGAGCGCGAAGCACTGCGGGCCGAAGTTGCCGGGTTGCGTGCCGAGCGCGACCACAACCCCCACGAATTGCATTTGGCCAAGGTGGAAGCCGCCGAGGACCGCGCGTGCATGGTGCCCTACGAGGGGTTGCAGGGCTTCTCGGTGAAGGTGGCGAGGGCCGTGCAAACGGTGCGCAATCGCGTCCGTCCGAACCAACCGCGGTGAGTGAGCCTCTTTCTTCGAGTATTCGGCAGTGTCGCGAATTTTGGCACCGGAGTGCTACACGGCGCCGAGCCTCTTGAGCGCCTCCGCGATGGATTTGGAGACGGAGTTGTTGGGCTCGGAGAACTTTGCAGTCTTCAAGGCGTTGATGGCGGCTTCGCCGCCGATGCTTCCGAGCGCCTCGACCGCTGATTTTCGAATGTCCGGCGTGGGTGATTTCAATGCGCCCACGATTGCCGTGAGCGCCACCGGATCGGTGAACCGCGACAGGGCCTCGATGGCGGTCGTGTTCCGGCCGGCAGCTTCCGCGATCGCCGGTATCGCTGCGGGTCCTAGATTTTCCAGCATATCGACGTTTTCGCAGATCAGCGCAAACGGGATCGTTTGCTCGACCGTCGTCGGATTCCACTTCAGTGCGCTCAGCGCCCGAGCGGCGCGTTTGGCGAGTTCCTGATTCGCGTGCTGGAGCACTTCGATCAATGCTGTGATCGCGATCGGATCCTCGCTCTGCGGAAGAGCCTCTATGGCCTCGAAGTTGCCCGATCTCAGCGCGTTGATCACATCGCCCGTCCGCCCGAGTGCGATCGCGGCCGCGAATCCCAGATCGGGATCCTTGCCCTTCCGCACGACCTCCAGCACTTCATCTCGACAGCCCAATTTTCCCAACTCAAAGACGGCCGCTTTCTTCAATTCGGGCGGCGTGTCGCTTTTCTCGACGAGGGCGATGAGGGGACGCACCGCCCGCTGATCTCCCGAAAACCCGAGCGAGTGTGCGGCTGCTCGGGAGGTCGAGTGGTATCTGCCTTCGAGCGCCTTCACGAGGGGGGCGAAGAACCGCGGATCGCGAAAATTCCCGAGGTGCCCGGCGATCAAATCCATCCCTCCGACGGGGTAGCGCACCAGCAGCGCGTGCACGAAATCCGCTCCGCGCGGATCGTCGAATTTCGACAGTGCAGCACCGATTCGGAATTGAGCCTCGCACTCCATTTTCGCGAGGTAGTCCAGCACGGAGTTGTTACCGGCGTGGCGCGCCAAGGCCACCGGGGCTTCACTCGCCGATTTCGCGGCGAGCGCCAGGAGCAGTTCGACTGCTCCCAGATACCCGAGGGTCGCCAGTGCGAAAGTCGCCTCTTCCGGCGAAACCCGATCGGGGATCGGATTGTTCAGCTCTCGTTTTGGCGAACTCGTACTCATAAATAGTTCAGGCGGAACGTATTCCGTTTGCAGGCACCGCAGATAATAAGCCGTTGCGCACTCGATGGCCTCGGCTCCGAATGCTGCGAGTTCTGCGAGTTTATTCAATCCGAATGCTCCGAGTTTATCCACGGGCACTTTGGCGAAGTGATTCGCCAATTGCCGGGCTTTGACCTCGGCCGGGTTGGACGGCCGCCAACCGATTGCCGCCAAGGCGTCTGCGGCCATCGCGCGCAGCGGCGGATCGCCGCGCATCAGAATCGAGACGATCCCGGCCGTCGCTCGCTTGTCTTTGAGTCGCTTCATGGCTTCCATCGCGATAAAGCCACCCGGATACTCGGGGTGCAGCCGCGGGAGGAACCCATCCACGGCGACGGAACCCATCGCGCCGACGGCGTCGTACAAGTAGTCCACGGCGTCGAGGGTGATCTGGGGCGAATTTCCGTCCTCGTCGCCGACGGTCCAGTCCGTTCGCGTTTCACGCAGCGGGTGCTCGAGGGCCCAGACGAGCGCCTCCATCGTCCGCGGATGCTTGAGCTGTCCCACCACGTAGGCCGCGGCGTTTCGGAGCTTGGGATTGTTCGACTGCACCGCTTGCATGAGCGTTTCGAGTGGCGCCGGTTCGAGAGCCAGAAAAGCGCGGATCAGAAATTGATTGTGAAGACATCCGTCTCGATAAATCGAGAGCTGCGACATCGCCGAAAGGAGCGCGCCGGCGGCAATCTCCTCTCCCAGGACTAAAAGCCCATCGAGCGCCGCTTGCCAGTTGGTTTTGTCGGCTCCTGCGAGAACTGCGACGAACGCGGCGATTTTTTTCTGATGTGCAGCGGCCTGCTCGGCGGTTTTCCGAAAGGGTCGAGAAGTTTCCGATTCTACCCGCACTTCGGTGGGCAGTTGATGGGCCCTGCCACAGCCCGCACATTTGGCCTTTTTTCCGGCCCATTTGTCGGGGGCCTTCAGGATTTTCCCGCATTCGCATCCGAGTGTGAAAGGCATCGGATACCCCTTGAAGTGCATCTCGTTCCGTGCTGGCTAAAGCCGCGATCCGATAACAGTGTACATGGGAATGAATCGATAACACCGGTCGCAAATTTTAACTCCGAACCTCGGTTCCCGCTCCGCCTTCTATCTCGCGGGGGCGCTCGCTAAACTAGCCCGTCCCCATTCGCCGGAGGAAGGCACGCCCAGTGGTAGGGGCGGGGCGCTTTCCCCCGGCACCGCAGGAGCCTCGCCGTGCTGAAACTCCAACTCCCCGACGGTTCGATCCGCGAAGTCGCCCCCGGCACCCGGCCGCGCGAGGTCGCCGAGACCATCGGCAAGCGCTTGGCCGCCGC
>JANOSQ010000010.1:0-2393 GCA_031415915.1 Fimbriiglobus sp.
GAGCGGCCTCGCTCGCTGACCAACTTCACGGCCGAGAGCTTGTACTCGCGGGTGAACGTGCGTCGCGTTTCTGCCATTCGGGGATCTCCTGGAATGAAGAGTACCCCTTAACTTGGTGTCCGCAACTTTTGGGGAGGTTCAATTGAAGAAGACTTCGTGTTTGGGAGTGCCTGTTGCGAGCTTTGAGCGGAGGAGGACAATCCCATGCCCCATATTACCCAGACCATCATGCCACAGATAGTTATGAACCCCAACGCCGAAACTAAGTATATGTTACGGCGTAAAATAGCTACAGATCGCGGTAATGGGTCAGACGATCCAATATCACGTTGACCATAAGCAGACCTACTTTGCACTTCCGAAGCATCTACATTCTTGTGCGGAGTATCATCAGTGGTGGTCGTACACTTGTCGTCAAACAGCCCCTTTACTTTTCTCGCAGGAACCCACCGACCACCCATACCTTGACGTACGAAAGAGTCACCGGTGAGTTTGCCCGCCGACGCATGCTGCCTCAGTTCGTCGGAAGACAGTGGTCCTACAGGTTGACCATTCGCCGTGTAGCACCATAGCCTCATGGACTGACCCCTCTACCCGCCGGACTTGTTATTCTCCAGCATATCGGCCGGAGAACTTCCCGGCATGTTCGCAGCATAGTTCCGCGTGTCAAGCGATAATCCGCCGCCTATCACCGAACCTCACTCCCCCGGCGCTGCGCTCTCCGGGGCAAAACCCCGCCGCAGCGTATTCTCCGTGATCGTCCGTGGCACCACGAACTGCAATAAATAATCCGGGCCGCCGGCTTTGCTGCCGATGCCGCTGAGCTTGAAGCCGCCGAAGGGTTGGCGGTGGACCAGCGCCCCGGTGCATTTGCGGTTCACGTACAAATTGCCGACGCGGAACTTGCGCTTCACCTTGGCGATGTTCTCCGGACTGCGGCTGAACACCCCGCCGGTGAGGGCGTACTTCGTCCCGTTGGCGATCCGCAAGGCGTCGTCCAAGTCCTTGGCTTTGATCACCGACAACACCGGGCCGAAGATCTCCTCTTGGGCGATGGTCGCGGTCTCGGGCACATCGGCGAAGATCGTCGGGCCGACGAAGTAGCCGGCGTCGGCGAGGGTGCCGAGATCGTACTGGTAAGCTAGCTTGGCCTGCGTCTTGCCGAGGTCGACGAACTTGCGGATGCGGTCGCGCGACTCGGCGTCGATGACGGGGCCGAGCGAACAACCGGGCGACTCGGCCGCGCTCACGGTGAGGCTCTTGGTCGCTTCGATGACGCGCTTGAGGAACAGGTCGTAGATCCCGGCGACGACGATGGCGCGCGAGCCGGCGCTGCACTTCTGCCCGCCGTAGCCGAAGGCGGAATCGACGACGCCGCGCACCGCTTCGTCGAGGTCGGCGTCCGAATCGACGATCACCGCGTTCTTGCCGCCCATCTCGGCGATCACCTTCTTGACGAAGTTCTGCCCGCCGGGGGTTTTGGAAGCTTGCTCGTTGATGAGCAATGCGACCTTGAGCGAGCCGGTGAAGGCGATCAGCGCCACGTCCGGGTGATTGACCAGCGTCGGCCCGATTTCTTCGCCGACGCCGGGGACGAAGTTGACGACGCCGGCGGGGAAGCCGGCTTGGCGGAAGCACTCCATCAGCTTGGCGCCGACGACGCCCGATTGCTCAGCCGGTTTCAGAATCACGGTATTCCCGGTGACGACCGCGGCCGTGGCCATGCCGCAGAGGATGGCCAATGGAAAATTCCACGGCGAGATGACGACCGCAACGCCGCGCGGCTCGTAGAAGTGGTGGTTCTCCTCGCCGGGGACGGGCATGCCCTGGCCGCCCCACATTTTCAGGGCTTCGGCGGCGTAGTACTCGCAGAAGTCGATGGCCTCGGCGACGTCGGCGTCGGACTCGCGCCACGGCTTACCGGTTTCGAGGACGATCCACGCGGCGAGTTCGAAGCGGCGGAGGCGCATCACCGCGGCGACCTTCCGCAAGTATTCTGCGCGGTCGGCGACCGGGGTCTCGCGCCATGAGTCGAACGCCGCTTGGCACGAGGCCACGGCTTGCCGCGCTTGTTCCACGGTGGCGCGCCCGGTGCGGCCGATGCGTTCGCTCTTCTTCGAGGGGTTGAACGATTCGACGAACTCGGTCGTGGTCACCGGTGCGTTGTCGATGACGACGGGGAAGGTCCGCCCGAGTTGGGCGCGGACGCTGCTCAGGGCTTGGACCATCGCTTCGCGGTTGACTTCTTTCGAGAAGTCGCTCAGGGGTTCATTCTGAAAGGAGTCATTCGTCATTCGTCTTTCGTCATTCGGTATGAGGCCGTTCGTTTGCGATGCGTGCATGCTGTCCCCGTTTTCCGAATGACGAAGGTCGAATGACGAGTGACTCTCACG
>JANOSQ010000011.1:0-1530 GCA_031415915.1 Fimbriiglobus sp.
GTCTTCGGAACCCGCCGCGTTGGGTTCGGGCAAACGGCGGGTTCCGAAGACTCCACTCGCCCTACAAGAATCCTCCGGCAGCACACCGATCAATCTCCGCAAGCGTTCGATGCACGCATCGTCATTCACTTCGCGGTAGTCGATGGTGCCACTAATCCCCGCATGCATCTTGGCACCGCCGAGCTCCTCGTGATCGGCGACTTGGCCGATGGCGGCACGCACCAGCGCCGGCCCGGCGAGGTACAACCCGCTTCCCTCGGTCATGAGCAGTTTGTCGCAGAGCACGGGAAGGTAGCCGCCGCCGGCGACGCAGTTGCCCATGATGGCGGCGAACTGCGGGATGCCCGAGGCGCTGATGACGGCGTTGTTGCGGAAGATGCGGCCGAAGTCGTCTTCGTCCGGGAAGACTTCATCTTGGAGGGGGAGGAACACCCCGGCGGAATCGACGAGGTAGACCAGTGGCAAGCGGTTGTCAGTCGCAATGCGCTGGGCGCGGAGAACTTTCTTCGCGGTCATCGGGAAAAAAGCCCCGGCCTTCACCGTGGCGTCGTTGGCGATTACCATGACGCGCTTGTAGTCGACCGTGCCGATGCCGGTGACGACGCCGGCGCTCGGCGCCCCGCCCCACTCGGCGTACATCTGCCACGCGGCCCACAGGCCGAGTTCGAAAAAGGAGTCGGCATCGCAGAGCTTGGCGATTCGCTCGCGGGCCGTGAGCCGACCCTTGGCGTGCTGGCGCTCGATGGCTTTCGCTCCGCCCCCGAGGCGGATCGTGGTTTCTTGCTCGATCATGGGGATATGGTATCCGCGAGCGATTCGGTTGAAGCATTGAAAACCGGTCGCGAATCGGCGCGACCGGGGCGATTCCGCTTTCCGATCGGGCCGTAGTGTGCTGTAATACGGGTACCCGCCGGTACGCACATTGAAGGTCGCCCATGCATCGCCACGCTATCGGAATCAACCGCCGCGAACTGCTGCAAGTGGGTTACTCCGGTTTGATCGGGTTGGGCCTCAGCCAGTTCCTGAGCGCGGCCGAGACGGCGAAGCCGAAGAAGCCGAAGTCGGTGATTCTGGTGTTCCTCACGGGTGCGGCCAGCCACATCGACACGTTCGATCTGAAGCCCGAAGCCCCCGTCGAAATCCGCGGCGAGTTCAAGCCGATCGCCACGAAAGTCCCCGGCATCCAATTTTCGGAGCACCTGCCGCTGTTGGCGGCGCGGGCCGACAAGCTCGCCGTGGTTCGCACACTGGCCCACCGCGATGACAACCACCTGGGCGCCTCGCACCACGCGGTCACCGGGACGAAGCAGCCGAACGGCCGCTTCGACAAACCGCTGTCGCGCGATGACTTCCCCTGCTACGCCAGCGGCAAGAGCTACCTCAACCCGCCCGCGGCGGGCATTCCGGCCGGGGTCACGCTGCCGACCTTCCTCGCGGAAGGGCCTTTGGTCTGGCCCGGTCAGCACGGCGGCTTCCTCGGGCCGAAGTACGACCCGTGGCAGATCAACCAAGATCCCAACGGATCGAAGT
>JANOSQ010000012.1:0-1946 GCA_031415915.1 Fimbriiglobus sp.
GTAGAGCGCGCCGACTGGCCCGGTGCGGTGGTAATAGGTCAGCGGGTCGCCGCTTTGATCCCACGCTTCTTTCGCCCCGAGCAGCGCGATGCTTTCCCAAGTGGAGGAGACGCCGAGCGCGCGGATGTCGTCCCGGAATTGGGGGAGCACGGAGTATTCGCGGCCGTCGTACTCGCTCGGCTTCTTCGGATCGGTCCGGGGGATCGGCACCTTGTACCGGCTCTTGAACTGCCGGCCGTGGAGGGTCGTCCCGTGCGACATCTCGCGGGTGTCGATGTGGAACTCGAGCACTTTATCGGTGGTGGCGTCGATCTCGCCGCCGTCGGATTTCATCGGCCGCAGCGGGTAGTAGTAGTGCTCCGCCGAGGTGTGCCATTCCTGCGGGTAGTCTTCCAATCGCATGATGCCGAAGTAACTGCGGATCGTCTGGCGGGTGATCTGGGTTTTGGGGTCGTAGCCGTTGGACACGTCGCGGTACTGGGGCACGAAGAGAATGGCCGCGACGCACAACCCGAAGCGCAGGGGCCGTTCGATGAACAAGAAACAGAGTAGGCACGGCGGTGCGAAGACCGCGAACAGGAGGATCGTTTTCGAATCGATCGCCGTGAACCCCAGTCCCCTCGTGATCGGTTTGATCGCGTCCGCGATCCAACCGCAGGCGGTCCGGAACGATTCCGCTTTGCCGAGCGAAAACAACCCGGCGCAGACGGCGATCATCGCGATGGGGATGAGGAAGTCGAAGAACAAACCGATGACGGCTTGGCCTTCGCGGGGCGGTTCGCCCTCGGCGGGCGGTGCGGGTTTCCCGCGGGCGACGAACATGCATCCGAGGGCGATGGCGATGGGGTACTCGAAAGCTTGGGGGAAGAGCAGCGGCGCGAGGATGGCGTTGAACAGGCCGCCGAGGACGCCTCCGAAGGAGATCCAGAGGAAGTAATTCGTGAGGAACTTGGGGTCGGGCCGGTCGTTGGCCAGTTCCGTGTGCATCAACAGGGCGAGCAGGAAGTAGGCGAACAGGTGCATGGCCAGCATGATGAACGGCGAGAGGATTTCGAATTTCGCCGACATGATGAAGATGAGCAACAACACGGCGACCGGGGCGGCGTTGCCGAGGATGGACTTGTACCAAGCGGGCGTGCGGGCGTAGGCGATGATGAACGTGAGCAAGTACAGGGCGAGGGGGATGACCCAGAGCAGCGGCACCGAGGCGATGTCGGTCGTCATGTGCGTCGTCACGCCGAGCATGAGGCTCGACGGCACGAATGCGCGGCCGAGCCAGCGGAGCTTGCGACCGAGCGTCGGTTCGGGAACCGGGGTATCGGGTAGCGCCTTCCCCACCGGGCGGAGCGGATTCAACGCCGCCCGCCCGCACTGGATTGAGAACCCGATGAGCAGCAGAAAACCGACGGCCCAGAGCCACGTCTGCTGCACGGTGCGAAACGTCGGCTCGGTGAAAAGCGGGTAACCCAGCAGCGAGATCAAACTCCCGGCATTGCTGGCCGCGTAAAGGAAGTAGGGGTCTTTGGCGCTCGGGTGGCCGGTGACGGTGAACCAGCGTTGCAGCAGTGGAGCGCTCGTCGAAACCGCGAGGAACGGCAACCCGATGGCCAAAGCCAGCATCGAAATGACGGAGATGAACGGCAGTGCCCCGCCTTCGGGGGCGAGCGACTTCGCGATGGGCACCGTCGAATAATCATCCGCGAGCAGCGCGGCGATCAGGAGCGCGGCGCCGGCCGAGGCGAGCACCGCGGTGTGGATCGCCACCTGCTTCGCCAAGCTCGGCAGCTTCGTGAGCTTGTGGGCGTACCAGTACCCGAGGAGCAGCAGCGCTTGGAAGAAGACCATGCAGGTGTTCCACACGGCGGGGTTCCCCCCGACGTGCGGCAGCACCATCTTCCCGACCATCGGCTGGACCATGAACAGCAGCGTCGCGCTCAGGAACATCG
>JANOSQ010000013.1:0-5163 GCA_031415915.1 Fimbriiglobus sp.
CGCACGCTGGAAACGCAGCGCGGCGAATTCGCACGGGAACGCCAAACCCACGAGGCCGAACGACTCTGGCTCGACGAACGTCGGAAGGAAGCCGAAGCGACCCAGCGCGAGCGGGAAAGCATCGTCCTCGAACGCGAGGAGCAAGTTCTCGCGGATCGCGCGGACCTCGAAGTCGCCCAGCGGCAGCACGCCGCCGATCTGCTCCGCCTCGACCGCTGGCAGGCGGAGTTGGAAGAGCGCCAACGGGAACTCGACGATCGTGCCGAAGGGATCGAATCGCGGCACGGGCAACTGATGCGCGACGTCGCGGAATTGGAAGAGCAACTCGAGTTGGCGGCCGCCGAGCAATCGGAATCGAAAGCCGGAGCGGAGCGCGTGCTTCAATTGAAAGTGGAACTCGACGAGCGAGCGTCCCAATTGGCCCATCGTGCCGGCGAGGTCGAAAGTCAGCAGGCGACCCTCTCCGTCGTCCGGGCGCGGCTGGATCGCCAGCGGCACGAACACGAGCAGGAAGAGCTGACGCTCCGAGACGACCACCTCCGGGTGGAGGCCGCGTGGGCGGATGTGAAGACGCACCTCCGCGAGGCCGAGGATGTCCGCGGTTCGCTCGCGTCCGCCAAAGAACTGACCACGGAACAGCAAAAGCAATTCGCCGAGCAGCAAGCGATGTTGGAAGCCAATCGCGCGGAAGTCGCGGCGCAGCGGGAGGAGCTGAATGCCCTCGAAGTCCGGTTGAAAGCCGACCGGGATCGGCTCGATGCCCGCAGCGCGGACATGGCCGAGCAAACCGCGCTGTTGAAAGCGAAGACGGCCCAAGTCCTCGATCTGCAAAGCCGGCTCGAATCGGATCGGCGCACGGTGCACGAACGCGAGAGCACCCAAAGCGATGCCGATTCGGCGCGGGGGCAATTCCAAGAGCAACTCCGCCGGCGGGCCGACGACATCGGCCAGCGAGCCAAGCAGTTGGACGAACACGCGGAGCGCGTCGCCGCGGATCGGCAAGCTTTGCAATCGTTCCACGCGGAGCTTCAACAGAAGCAGCGCGAGATCGAACAAAGCTGGATCGCGACCCGGTTGAACTTCGAAGAGCGCGAAGCGGTGCTCGGGCAACAATTCGGGAAAATCGCCGAGCGCGAGCGCACGCTCGAACGGCAGATCGCCCGCTTGCGCGAAGTTGGCCAGAGCGTCGCGGGCGGACGCAAGGAACTCCAAGCTTCCCGACAACATTGGGAAGCCGAACGGGCGACGGCACTCGAGGAAGCCTTGACCAAGTGGCAAGAGATCGCGGCGTTCCGCGAGAAGGCGAGCACCGAGGCCGCGGGACTGCTGAAGCAAGCCCCCGAATTGGAAGACCGCGCCAAGGATCTTTTCGACAAGTTGCTCGCCGCGCGCGACGTCCTCCGCGGCCAACTCAACGAATTGCACGGCTACTCCAAACAGAGCCGTGAGACGCTCGAGAACCTCCGGCACCAACTCCACCAGGACGCTGAGCAGTTGCGCGGCCGGGAGCAATCCCTCGATGCGGCTCGCGGGGAACACCGCTTGGCCGTGGCGGACTTCCGCCAGCAACTCCACGATTGGCAAGCCCGCGTCGACGAACTCAAAGCGACGATGCGCCACAGCGAAACCCGCATCGACCTTAAGCAGGCCGAGTTGGAAGCCGCCTCTAAAAAGACGGATTCCACGGCCCTCGAACTCGCCCGGCGGATGGAAGCGCTCCGGCTCGAAAAAGACGAGGTCAGCGAACGGCGCGAGCAGGTCGAACACCACCTCTCCGACATGCGCGAGTGGTACCGCCGCAAACTTCGCGATTTGGCGAACGCCCGGCGCGATGTCCCTAAGACGCTGGTTGCGCCCCACGGCTTCGGCGCGATGACCGAGCTCGACCCCGGCGACCGGCACTTGGGAGACTTGCTCCGCTCGCTCGAACTCGTCGACGCCGAGACGTTGCAATCGCTCTGGGTCAGCGCCCAACAGCAGAACCGCAGCCTCCGGCAAGTCCTCCTTGCGAGCGGGGCCATCACGCTGTATCAACTCGCGCTCATCGAAGCGGGCAACCTCGATGCGCTGATGGTCGGCCGCTTCCGGGTGATCGACCGCATGCGCCTGACGCCGCGCGAAGCGAGCTACCGCGTTTACGATCCGACCCGCGGCCTTTGCGCGCTCCGCATCCTGGGCGACGCGGAGATGCACGACGCCTTCCACCCGGACGAATACCGGATGCGATTCGCCGCGACGATGGAAGCCGCGCACCCGAACTTGCTGGCGACCCTCGAAGTGCTCGAATTGAACGGTCGCCCGGCGGTCGTGCAAGAATGGATGCCGGGGCTGCCGTCGTCCGAATGGCCGGGCGCCGCGGCCCACCCCGGCCTCTGGTTGAAGCTCGCCATCGAGGCGGTCGGGGCCATCGACGCGGCCCACACCGCCGGATTGACGCACGGCCGATTGACATCGGAATCGTTCCAACTCACCGATGTGGGCGGCCTGAAACTACTCGGCTTCGGGGAGCCGCCGTGGCTGCCGAGCGGGCTTGCTTCTTCTTTTGAATCGACCCCGGATGCCGACCTCCGGGCCTTTGGGCAGGTCGCGTTCCTCTGGGCGAACCCCGCGACCGAACCGAAGCGCAAGGGCCGGGCGAAAGGTTTCCCCGATTCCCTGTTGGCGGTACTCCGTCGTTTGGAGACCGACTCCCAAAACCCGATGGGCGACACGGTGTCGGGCGCCGCACCCTACCGCTCGGCGGGCGAACTGCTCGCCGATCTGAACAAACTCGCGGCGAAGTTCCCGCTCGCCCCCGAGAGTTGGCAAGAGTTGTTGGCCCACCTCGCGGGGCGAAAGCCGGGTGCGAAGCCGATGGCGGCGTGATCGAATGTCGGCGTAGCCTCTTCAAGCCGGTTCTTGCTGGGTCATGCAGTGGAGCGTGCCCAATCCCCAGACCAGATCGACGCTGTGGATGCCGACGACTTCGCGCTCCGGGAACAACTCGGCGAGGATGCCGAGTGCCGCGCGATCGGCCGGGTCGTTGAACGTCGGAACCAGCACGACGCCGTTGGCGATGTAGAAATTCGCGTAACTCGCCGGGAGCCGCTGGCCGGCGTAGTGCATCGGCCGCGGCATGGGTAACCGGACGATTTCAAGCTTGTGCCCGTCGAGATCGGTGAAGCCCCGCAAGCGTTCGAGGTTCTCTTGCAGCGGGGAATAGTTGGCATCGGCGGGATCATCCTCGATCACCGTAACGATGGTGTTGCGATTGGCGAATCGTGCCAGATCGTCGACGTGGCCGTGGGTGTCGTCGCCCGTGATGCCCTTGTTCAGCCAGAGCACTTTCTCCACGCCCAAGAATTTATCGAACACCGCTTCGTAGTCGGCGCGGGCGAATCCCGGATTGCGCTCTTGGACTTCGCTGAGCAGACATTCTTCGGTCGTCAGCATCAACCCGGCACCGTTGACGTCGATGCTACCGCCTTCGAGCACCACGCGCCGGCCATTGTGGTGGGGTTGATGGATGTCGCATTTCAAGAGACCCGCCACGAACGGGGGTAACAGATCGTCGTGCGTCCAGTCGTCGTACTTCGCCCAGGCGTTGAATCGCCAATCGAGTGCGACTTTGCCACCCGATGGTGCGTAGGCGAAGATCGGCCCGGAGTCGCGCAGCCACGAGCGATCGGTCTCGAAGACTTCCCCATGCACGTTGGCGGTCGTCGCCCCGTAGTCTTCGACGATCTGCCGGGCCGCGGCGATCTCCTCTTCCGCGCGAATCACCACGCGCACCGCCTCGTGCCGGCTCAGCGCTCGGATGATCTCGCCGTAGACATGCGCGATCACCCCGAACTTCCCCGGCCAATCGGATTCCCGGTGCGGCCACGCCAGCCACGTCGCCCGGTGCGGCTCCCACTCGGCGGGCATACGGAAAGGAAGCGGCGGATGGATCGTCATGTGTTAATCCGTTTTCAGGGGTTACTCCTCGATTTTACGAGTTCGATTCCCGCCCGGCCGAGCCAACCCATTGACTCCGCGCAGGGTTCGGGAACAATACCATCGCTGCCCACCCCGCCCTTTCTGGAAAGGCTCTCCACCATGTTCCGCGTTTCCCTCTCCCTCTTCCTCGCCGGCGGTTTGATGCTCGGCCTCCACGCCCAGCCCCAGAAGGACAAACCGAAGAAGGTCGTCGTCAGCGAGCCGAAGGAAATCAAAGACGACAAGGATTACTCCATTCAAGGGGAATACGAAGGGAGCATCATCCTCAACCGCGGGGAACAGAAGGTCGGCGTGCAAGTGATCGCCAAGGGCGAAGGTAAGTTCGCCGTGAAAATGCTCGCGGGCGGCCTCCCCGGCGCAGGTTGGGATGGCAAATCGGAAACGACCGCCGAGGCCAAACTCGGTGAAGATGGTGCGGCGACGATCACCGGCAAGACTCTGCAAGGGAGCATCGCCGGGGGCAAGCTCAAGTTGAAAGACGGGATGAAAATCGACACGACGCTATCTCGGGTCGAACGCACCTCGTCGACCATCGGCGAGAAAGCCCCCGAGGGCGCCGACGTCCTTTTCGCCAAGCCCGGCGACGAAGCCAATTGGACCGGTGGCAAGCTCGTCGAACTCAGCGACGGCAAGTTCCTGAACAACGGCATCAAGACGAAGAAACTCTACGGCAGCTTCAAAGCCCACATCGAGTTCCGGTTGCCGTGGATGCCCGGCAGCACCGGCCAAGGCCGGGGGAACAGCGGCTTCTACCTCCAAGACCGCTACGAATTGCAGATCCTCGATAGCTTTGGCCTCAAAGGCGAGAACAACGAATGCGGCGGCATCTACACCCTGCACAAGCCGAGCGTGAACATGTGTCTGCCGCCGATGGTGTGGCAGACCTACGACATCGACTTCACCGCCGCGGAGTTCGACGGCGATAAGAAAACGAAGTCGGCCCGCGTGACGATCTTGCACAACGGGGTGAAGATCCACGACCACGTCGAATTGAAAAACCCGACCGGCGGCGGTCAGCCGGAATCGACCAAGCCCGGTGCGATCCAATTGCAGAACCACGGCGATCCGCTGGTGTTCCGCAACGCGTGGATCGTCGAGAAGAAGTAGGCACATCGAGCAAAGCGGAGTCGTGGCGAGCCGGCCCCGTGAGGGGTCGGAGTAGTGCAGGCGAAACTCCGACCCCTC
>JANOSQ010000014.1:0-3634 GCA_031415915.1 Fimbriiglobus sp.
GGCGTCGTGCGGTTCGAGGGGATCGAACTCCGCACCGCGGACCTGTGCGGTTTCTTCTACCGCCGCGTCTTCTTCCGCTCGCCCACCGAGTACTTGGTGCTGCCCCCGCTTACTGACGACGACGGCACCCAGCGGGCGAACAAACGCTTCAACACGCTGCCGCCCCCCGGCGTTCACCGCATCCGCCGCGCGGGGAGCGGCACCGAACTCTTGCACCTCCGCGATTACCTGCCCGGCGATCCGCCGAAGACGATCGCGTGGAAGGCCAGCGCCCGCAAAGACAAACTCATCACCAAGGAACTGGAAAGCGACGTGCCGGTGCGCTGCGTTCTGTTCCTCGACGCCTCGAACAGCACCCGGCTCGGGGCCGTCGGGAAAACGCCGCTGGCCAAGCTCGCCGGCATCGGCGCCGGGGTGTTGCAAGCCGCCGCGGGGGATCGCGATCTCGTCGGCCTCACCGTCTTCGACGAAGTCGAAGCCCAGGTTCAAAAGCCGGCCCGCACCCGCCGGCACACCATGGAATTGCTGCGCATCTTGGCGGAAACCGCCGGTCGCCAAGCCGAGAACACCGACGGCGATCCCGCCACGCTCCAGCGCCACGCGTTCTCCCTCGCACAAGATCTCTACCCGGACATGCTCGAGAAGCGGCTGAACTCGCGGCCCCTCGGCCTGTTCTGGATTCCCCTGCTCGACAGCCCGTTGCGGTGGTTGCTCCTCCTGCCGCTGGCTTGGCAAATCTTCACGTGGAAGGCCGAGGGGTTCAATGCCGTCGTCGACATGACGCGCAACATCATCCGGCCAAAAGGCCCGTACGACCTTCCCGGGTTTCTCTTGGTGTTCTCGTTCCTCATGCTCGCACCGATGATCTTGGCCTTGATGTACTGGTTCATCTTCGGCGTCCGCGGGTTCTTGCCGCCGCGCAGCCGGGAGTTGTCGAAGCGCAAGCAACTGGCGACGCTCTTCGCGGCCCGCGACGGCGATACCCCCGCGAGCATCGAACGCTGCATCCACGACGACGCCTTCTTCGCCGAGAAGGCGAGCCGCTTCCTCGTGGAGCACCACCATCAACCGCCGCCCAAGCTGTTCGAGAAGAACGGCGACTACCGCTTCCGCTGCCCGGCGAAGGTGCCGATCCTCGCGATGGCCCTGCTCCGCACCATCGGCATGGCCCGCGACAACGAACTCTACATCGTCCTCGCCGACCTCGTGGAATTGGACGGCGAACTCGAAATCCTGTTGAAGTCGATCCGCGCCGCCCGCGGCCGGCACCACCAAGTGCTCGTGCTGCTCCCGTGGCCGGACGACGTGCCCCCGCCCGCCGATCCCCGCGACGGCCCCGTGAAGAAAAAGAAGAAGCGCACGACGCTCGGCAACGTGATCCAGACTTCGCTCGTGGAAGGCTACCACCGCAAGTACGAGACCCTTCGCACCCAACTCGTTCGGGCCGGGGCGTCGGTCGTGCGCGTGAATCAAGGCGATCCCGTCCGGCTTATTCTCGCGCGGCTCGACCGCATCCGCGGCGCGGGGATCCGCCGATGAGCGCAGACATCGAACCCACCCCCGAGAAGCCCCCGAAGCCCAATCCGTACCGGGAGATGATCGCGAACCCCGCGTCGCGCGTCTACCTGATGATCGCCGGCGGCGGCCTGCTCGTGTCGCTGCTGACGATGTTCCTCAGCGGTTCGCCGATCGCCGTGGCGCTGCTCCTCGTCGTCGGCTTGTGCGGGTTGGCCTTGCGCTGGACCGCGATGCCGGTCGTCTACGTGCTCCTCGTGAGCTGGCTGAGCTTCGCCCCTTTGGGACTCCCGTTCGAAGACCACCCGTTCTCGAGCATCCCCGGTAGCCACCTCCGATTCCTCGACTTCATCCTGATCGGCAGCTCGCTGGTTTACTTGATCGGGCAGTACCGCTTGCTCTCGGTCGTCCACGTCGGCATGCCGTTCGATGCGGGCAAGCTCTTCGTGAAGAAGGGCGCCAAGCCGACCGTCCGGCCCGCCGAGGCGCCCCGCGATTGGGAACTCTGGATGCTCTTCGGCCGCGTCGGCATCTTCCTGCTCGGCGGGCAGTTCCTCTGGATCGCCATCACCCACTTCCGCTTGGACTTCGGCAAGACGTTCCCGCTGACCTACGTCGTCCCCGCGGAAACCGTTCAGCGCCGCTACGATGCGCGCGGCAACGCTTACGCTATCGAAGATCCGCTGTTCATCGCCGACTACTTGAGCCGCTTCCTGCTCGCGCTCGGATTCTTCTTGGCGGTGGGAATCGCGGCCCGGTTCGCCTTTTGGTACTGGGGCTTGCTCCAGCTCCAACGCGACCAAGCCCGGATGATCCTCGTCGATACGCAGTGGAACGAAGATCGCCGCGAGATGAACCGCCAAGAGAAGTGGCGGGGCCATCAAAAAGGGAAGTTGCTCGGCGCAGTGCGGGAGCGGTTCGGTTGCAGCGGGTGGTTCCTCGCCCTCGGGCTGCCGGCGTTGTTGTTGCTTTTGTTCCTGGCGGTGTTGTGTTGCAGCGGCGGCATCAAGTGAGCCGACTGGGAGGTTGCCATGGGCGTCTGGGCGCGTGAAGTTTTGGGCTGGGTGCTGCTGGGCGTCGGCTTGGCCGCATTCGCCATGTGCTACGTCGTCTTCTTGTTGAACCGGTGGATCATCGAGGCGTTCATCGCCGCGTTCATCGGCTTCACCATCTTCCGCGCGGGCATCCACCTGTTGAAGGTGGCGACCGCCGCGCGGGCCGCCCGCGATGTGAAACGCGAAATCGCCCCCGTCGGCGGCGCTACCCGCCGCGTCCGGCCCGTGCTCGCCGATCAGGCTTCGGGCCGGCCGCGCAAATCGGTGCTGCCCGGCCCGGCGAGCAACGGCGAGCGCGAACCGGCCCGGCCGCGCCGATGACGCTCCTCGCGGGCATGCGCGCCGTCGTCTTCGACGCGGTGGGGACGCTGATTCTGCCGAACCCGGGCGCGGCCACGGTCTACACGGCGGTGGCGAAGCGGCACGGCATCACGGCCGACGAGGGTATTTCCGAGCGATTGTGGCAGCGCTTCCGCATCGAAGATGATCTCGACCGACGTGCGGGGTGGATCACGAGCGAGGATCGCGAACGCGAACGCTGGCGCAACATCGTGACCGCGGCGATTCCCGGTGCGAGCGAAGCGCTATTCGACGAACTCTTCCGGCACTTCGCGATGCCCTCGGCCTGGGCGCCGATCGACGGCGTCGCTGAAACCTTGAAGAAATTGCGGGATCGCGGGTTCCTTCTCGCGATGGCCTCCAACTACGATCGGCGCTTGGAGTGCGTTGTGGCCGGCTTGCCGGGCTTGGCCCCGCTGCGACAACGCGTTGTCATCAGCTCCGTCGTCGGCTATCGAAAGCCCGCCGCCGAGTTCTTCCGAGACGGTGTGTTACCGACGGTCGATTGCGATGCGGGCGAAGTGCTCTTCGTCGGCGATGATGTGGAGAATGATTTTGTGGGGGCGCGGGCGGCGGGTCTGCGAGCGGTACTGTACGATCCTCGGGATCGACACAAAGCGGTGGACGAGCGGATCCGCGGGCTGGCCGAGCTGACCGCGTGACGTCATTTCTTTCGTTTCTTGGGCTTTGGCGTTTCGGGCGCGTCGTCGAGTTTCTCGAACAAC
>JANOSQ010000015.1:0-6479 GCA_031415915.1 Fimbriiglobus sp.
ACCGCCGTTCGCCCGGAAGGAGTTGCAGAAGGCGGGGCTGCTGGAAATGTTACGGGTGGTGCGAGAGGAGGAACCGCCGCGACCGAGCAACAAGCTCAGTACGGCCGATGCCTTGCCGAGCCTGTCGGCGAACCGCGGCACCGAGCCGAAGAAGCTGACCGGCCTGCTCCGCAACGAACTCGACTGGATCGTGATGAAGGCGCTGGAGAAGGACCGCGCCCGCCGCTACGAGACGGCGAACGGCTTCGCGGCGGACGTGAACCGCTACCTGAGCGGCGAGGTGGTGCAGGCCCACCCGCCGAGCACGGCGTACCGGGTGAAGAAGTTCGTGCGGCGGAACAAGGGGCAGGTGGTCGCGGCGGGTCTGGTGTTCTTCGTACTGCTGGCCGGCATCGCGGGGACGACCGTGGGGTTGTTCGAGGCGAAGAAGCAGGAACGGCTCGCTGTGGCGGCCCAGCAGGCGGAGGCCGATCGGGCCGAGGGGGAACGCCTGGCCAAGCTCGAAGCCCAGGCCAACGAAAAGCTGGCCGGCGAACGACTCGTCCAGGTCGAGGCCGAGCGGAAGAAGGCCGACGCCGCGAAGGTCGAGGCCCAGGCCAAGGAGGCCGAGGCGAACGCGGTGGTGAAGTTCTTCCAAGACAAGGTGTTCGCTGCGGCCCGACCGAAGAATCAAGACGGCGGGCTGGGGGCGGGCGTGACCCTGCGCGACGCCATCGTGGCCAGCCTGCCGGCACTCGGGCAGGACTTCGCTGATCAACCGCTCGTCGAGGCCCGGTTGCGGCTGAACCTTGGCATTACGTTCGGCTATCTCGCCGAGTATGAGCAAGCACGAGAGCAGTCGGAGCAGTCGCGGACCTTCTTCACACGCCACCGAGGCCCGGACCATCCCGACACGCTCAAGAGCATGAACAACCTCGCCGTCATCTGCGCGGACCTGAACCGCCCCGCCGAGGCATTAAAGCTGTTCGAGGAAGTGCTGGCGATTCGGAAGCGGGTGCTGCCCAAGGACCATCCCGATACGCTCGCGAGTATGAACAACTTGGCCGTCAGCTACGCGGATCTGAACCGCCCTGCCGAGGCGTTGAAACTGCGGGAGGAAGTGCTGGCGATTCAGAAGCGGGTGCTGCCCAAGGACCATCTCGAAGCGCTCAGGAGCATGAATAATTTGGCCGTCAGCTACGCGGATCTGAACCGCCCTTCCGAGGCGTTGAAACTGCGGGAGGATGTGCTGGCGATTCAGAAGCGAGTGCTGCCCAAGGACCATCCCGATACGCTCACGAGCATGAGCAACCTGGCCAACAGCTACGCGGCCCTGAACCGCCCCGCCGAGGCATTAAAGCTGCGCGAGGAAGTGCTGGAGATTCAGAGGCGGGTGCTGCCCAAGGACCATCCCGATACGCTCATCAGCATGAACAACCTGGCCGCCAGCTACGCGGCCCTGAACCGCCCCACCGAAGCGTTGAAGCTGCGCGAGGAAGTGCTGAAGACTCGGAAGCGGGTGCTGCCCAAGGACGATCCCAACACGCTCCGAAGCATGGGTAACCTGGCCGCGTCGCTCATCGAGTTGGGTCGCGGCGCGGAAGCCATTCCTCTCATCGACGAGTGCCTGGCCAAGGCCGCCGGACAGGCGGTCAATCCGCGCCTGATCCCGAGCGCCATGGCTCTCCGCATGGGGCATTTTCGGAAGGCCGGCGACCCCGCCGGCTGTCGGGCGACGGCCGAGATGTGGGAGAAGCTGAACCGCACGGACGCCGGCAGCCTGTACCACGCCGCCTGCTTCCGGGCCATCACCGCCCGCGTCCAGATAAAGACACCGGGGGCTGACGCCGCCCGGCTCGCCAAGGTGGACGCCGACCGAGCGATGCAGTGGCTACAGAAGGCCGTGCAGGCGGGCTACAAGGATGCCGCCAACATGAAACGCGACACCGACCTCGATTCATTGCGCGACCGGGACGACTTCAAGAAACTCCTCGAATCGATCCCGAAATCAAAAGAATAGCCTCCGCGACCGGCGCAAGTCTTGCGGCGTTGCGTATTCCCCTTATTGCTGCGAGAATCGCTCAAGTCCGCACCGGGCGGCTCGCGTCTCGCGGCGGAGCTTCACACCTTTGGAGGATCGCGTCTCATGATCCGCTCTCTTCTGTGTTGCGCGGCACTGGTCGGAGCCGCGTCGGCTCTGCGTGCCGGCGAACTCGACGGTGACAAAGCGGTGCCCAAGGCGGTCGCACCCGCGGCCGTCGCACCGACTTTGGCCACCGAACTCGATGGCGAATCGCCCACCGCGGCTCACCGCCGCGGCGGCTGGGGCTACGGCGGCGGCTACCGCGGTGGCTACGGTGGCGGTTGGGGTTACGGCGGCGGCTTCGGTCGGGGCTACTCGGTCGGTTTCGGCGGCGGGTGTGCGGCGGCGGGTGGGGTGGCGGCTACGGCGGCGGGTGGGGTGGCGGCGGCGGCTGGGGCGGCGGCTACTCGAACTATTACGGGGGTTACTCCTCGTACTACCAACCGTCGTTCGTCAGCTATTCGAGCTACGGCTACGGCGGCTACTACGGCGGCAACTGCTGGTGAGTACCGGCGGGAGGCGGGCCGAGTGCCCGCCTCTTTTTGTTTGAACACCAAGATTCGCACAACTCGGGTTTCACCATGCTCCGCACCGTCGCCGGACTCGTCGTTCTATGCTCGGCAACGATGGCGCTGATCGCGGTCGAACCGATCGCGCCGGTGTCCGCATCGAAGGTCACGAATGCCGAGAGCGCCCGTCGCAAGCTGGGGCTGTACGCGAGTTACCCGGCCGTGCCGACCATCGGCCAAGTGAAGGTCGCCGTCCTCGATTCCGGGTTCCACCGCGTCGACGGCAAACGCCCGTACCTGCCCAAATCCGCCGAACTCGTCGAGCATTACGATCCCGAGTTCATCCGCAAGCACAAGCTCGGTGAACCGGACTTCCAAAAGGCGTTCGTGCCCGGCGAATCCCACGGCCGCCTGATGGCGCAGATCGCTTGGGCCGCGTCCGGGGGTTCGCAATTCGGCCCGAAATTCTACCTGCTCAACGCCAATGGCCCGACGCTCTTCCGACGGGCGGTGCGCTACGCCATCGAACGGAAAGTCGATGTCATCCTTTTCAGCGGCACGTTCGAGGGAGCGGGGAATTTCGACGGCCGCGGGCCGATCAATGCCGCCGTGGACGATGCGATCGCCGCCGGGATCATTTGGGTGAACGCCGCGGGCAACACCGGTGGCACTGTCTTCAACGGGCCGGTGACGGTCGATCAAACCGGCTATCTGAAACTGCGCACCGGTGACGATCCCACGGCGCTGCGCTTCGCCAATCGCTTGGACGAAAACGCCGTCACGGTGACGCTCACCTGGAATGATTACAAGGAGACGGAGGACGCGGGCACCGAGAAAGATTTGGATCTGGTCGTCGAAGATTGGCTTGGTCGCGTCGTCGGCGAGAGCAAGCTGAAGCAAGTGCCCGACGGCAAAGCGGCGGCGGCGGGAGAGACGAAGAATCCGCGCGAGCGCTTGGTATTCGCCGAACTCCCCGCGAAGCCGGCGGGCGAAGAGTACCGCATCCGCGTGAAGGCGACGAGCACCAACTTCGGCGCGCTCGATCGCATTCGCATTCTCGTCTCGTCCGCTCGACCGGCGCCGATCATCGATCCCGACACGGGCAAAACCGTGATCCCCGTCGAACTGCTCGACGCCTCGAAGAGCGGGGAAATCTACCCCCCGGCCGATCATGCCGGGGTGCTCACCGTCGGCGATGCGACGCAGCAATCCGCCGTCGGGCCGACGGTGGACGGGCGCTTGAAGCCCGATGTGATTCTCGGCGATTCGGTGGCCCGCTTCAGCAACGGCGACGAATCGATCGGCTCGTCGAACGCCGCGGCGTACTTCGCCGGGGTGGTCGCGGTCCTTCGCGCCACCGAGCCGAGTTTGACCGCCGGCCATCTGCGCGAGTGGGTTCGCAAACTCGACCGGGAGAAAACCGTCGCGGATGCCAAGCTCCCGCGGACCGCGATCGAAAGTGCCCCCCTCAGCCCGAACCAAGAGCGGGCGCTGCGCTTCGCGGCCATCGCGCTCGAAGAGAAACGCCGCCGCGGCGAGGTGAACCCCGAGGTGATCGTGTCGAACCCCGGCGGGACGCGGGTGGTCACATCTTCCAAGGTGCCGGTGGCGGAGGCCCCTCGGCGAGAGGTGCTCGTTCACGCCGCATGGTTCACTCCGACTCCCCGCGAGTTGGCCACGCTGGTTCGCGTTCCCAAATAGGAAGTCGACTGCTCATCACGAGCCGGTGCGTGAGCGACGGACCAATTCAACTCCGCAAAGGTGAATTCTTCTCCGCACCGTCCGTCGCTCGCGCGTCCGGCTCGTGGAACGCAAACGAAAAAAGCCCGACCCACTCGGGTCGAGCTGTTGCGGAGAGTGAAGACCGATTTCCCCGATCACCAACTGAACACGCCGCCCCAGCGGTTGTACCCCTGCCACAGACTGTTCCACTTGCCGACGCACGCGGACAGGTCGGCCCAAGCGATCCCGCTCTAGGCCAAGTAGCGGATGACATTCACGAACAGCCGGGTGTCGTCGCCGACGCCAGCGTACCCGCCGGTTTGACCGGGCAGCAAGTGTAGAATGCGGTCCATGCGATCGTTGGGAATGTCGTGGTGGCTGAAAATGGTGGGAGCGTCGCGGAAAAGGGCTTCCCACGCTATTGCAAACTGCCTACGTTCAATCAATACGGCCTAATGTTGGGGATCACTTCTCGTAGGGAGGCGCGCTGGTTTCATGACCCCAACCGCCGAACCCGTTTTAATCCGCCGTAGGGCGATTCTCACGCCTGTCTTGTTTGCGCTGAACGTACTCTGGTTTGTTCTCGGATGGGCCGTGGCCCTGCGCAATGACGTCAGCGTTCCATATTTAAAAGGGGTTGCTCACCCGTTTGTCAAACTAATCCTGTCTCGTATGGGAGCAGTGTCCGCACCGGATTTGCTACGTGGGGAATGGTGGAGATTGCTAAGCAGTTGCTTCGTTCACGCGGGAATTTTGCACTTGCTCATCAACATGCTGATGCTCGCGGCCTTGGGCTCTGTGTCCGAAAGGCTTTGGGGTTGGAAGCGATTCTTGACGATCTATTTGGCTTCGGGGTTTGCCGGTAGCACTGTCGCAATGGCGCTGCACCCGACTGCGAACGGAGCTCCGTCCATCCTCGCAGGAGCGTCGGGGGCCTTGTGGGGAATATTGGCGTCGGTGATCGTCTGGTACCTGCGTTACCGAGACCGAATGCCACGCGGAATGGCCCGAGAATGGCGACGGAAGCTCGGCTTTGCACTCCTTCTCAATGTGCTGGTGAACTTCGCACCTGGCATCAGTTGGGAGGCACACTTCGGAGGAGGCTTGGCAGGCGCCTTATTAACCTTTTGGCTCGATCGCCGTCTCAGACCTCATCGGGGGTTGAGTGCGCTCGGTGTCATCGGATTGCTGGCTATCTGCTCGGTGGGTCTTTTCGGTGCCGTCCATAGGACACCCGCGTGGCAGAGACTCCGCGAATCAGAACTGCGACCGGACGCCGAACCGCCGCAGAATCCACTGCCACCTCCATTATCGGAGCGTCAATTGGTCGTTGCGGCGCTGGGGGAGTACGACGCGAAAATTGCACCGGTGCGGTTCAACAAATTGATCGACCGGATCAAAACGAACGACTACTTCCTCGGCATCAACACCCCCAAGACCGTCGGAGAGGTAGCGTCACTTCGGGGGGATGTCGACAACGCTCGGATGAGTCTTCGATCCGTCGAAGGACCGTTTGCGGAACGGGTTCGAGACTACATCGAAACACTCGCCGACTTGGTGAGCGCGATTGAAGATTGGCAAACCGCTCCGCCCCGCAGTTCCCTTGATGAAATCATCGCCAAACAAACCGCGGCGGTAGGAGCTTGGACAAAGCTCTCCCAACCATGAGTTGATTTTGTAGAGCTGCTCCGGTCAACGACCGCCCCCGGTCGAGAACGACGTGCGACCATTCCCTCCCCGACCGGCGCTACCGCCGTTGCCTTGGTTCATAAAGTATGATCCGTGGTTGAGGAACTGCGTCGGCACTCCGGTTGCGGAGAGTTCGCCCCCGTTTAGCAAGTCACCGATTGTCCGCTGATTCGCTGCAGTCGCCGATTGAATGGCTTGGAGGTTCTGGCGGTTGTTGATCTCGGGTCGAACGAGTCCGTAGTAATTCAACGCGGGCGAACCGTTCGAACGGAGCAGGTTGAGGTAAGGGCTGACGGTCGGTCGGTTCGGTGGCGATCCCGGGCCTTGGGCGTTCGCTGTGGAACCCGCCCATGTAAGCAGCGTCAGGATGATTCCGGCGGAGAGTTGTTGCAGACGCATAGTCGTGGCCTCGTGAAGTACCGCGCTAGCCGCGGCAGGGGGGTCAAACTGCCTGGGATTAGAAGCCGCCCCCGCCGCCGAAGTTGTTCCCTTGGCCG
>JANOSQ010000016.1:0-3813 GCA_031415915.1 Fimbriiglobus sp.
CGAAGCGAACGCCGCGGCCTTCCGGGGCCGCGTGCACGACTCCAAGGGAAATCCGATTGTCGGGGCGAAAGTCGCGTTATTGCAGCGATTCCCGTTCGTTGGGAGGAGCGCGGGGGTGAGTACCGACCGACCCATCGCCACAGCCACGACGGATGCCAAAGGGGCATACGAGTTCACCGGGTTGTGGCCGGGGGACTACTACCGCGTCGAAGTGAGTGCCGCCGGCTATTCGAAAATCGAAAGCAAGATGGTGCTGGGCATCGCCGGGACGACCGCCGACTTCGCCGAATTGAAACTCGCGCGGACGAGTTTGTCGGTCGGGGGAATCGTGGTCGGGCCTGACGGGAAACCGCTCGCCGGCGTCGAGTTGTTCAGCGTGGATGGGCCGGAGCGCTTCACCGCAAAGTCCGCGGCCGACGGCAGCTTCACCCTCGCGGGCTTCTCCGAGAACGGCGGCTTCACCTTCGCCAAGCTCGCCGGCTACAGGTTGGGCATGGCACCCGTATCACCCGGGTCCACTCAGAAATTGAAGATTGCATTGTCGAAGAGCGACGGCGTGCCCGTATCCCTTCCGACGATTCCGCCCGAGCACGCGGCCGCTCTCGATCGTATAGCCCGGCATGCGCTCACCCTCGTCTTCGAGAGCCACGCACAGTTCGGCTACGGCGGACTCGCCGTCGGCGACATGGCCCGCCTCGACTTGGCGACAGCAAAACGCTGGCGGGACGAAGAGAAAACGCGGACCGAGGGGAAGACCGACTTCACCCATTTGATCGAGCGGGTCGAACGAGACGGCACTTTGTTCGCCCTCGCTCAAAAAGACCCCGACGCGGCGCTCGCCCGGTTGAACGCATTGAAATTCCCGGCGGGCTATTCCGAAACGGTGGCACTGGCGGAGCGTCTCCTGCCCGTGGACAAAGCCAAATCGCTCCCGTTCGCCGAATTGGCGCTGGCGATGGCGGAGCTTCAACCGCCGCCGAATCGGATTTGGTATTTGGCGAAGGCCGGCGATTTGACCCGCCGGGCCGGCGGGGAGAACGCCGGCAAGAAAGCGGTGGGGGAAGCCGCGGATTTGACCGACAAGTTCGGGGCGAAATTGGCACCGGGCGAGGAAATGGCGGTGGGCTTGGCGGCCTCGTACTTGGCGAGTTTCGACCCGTTGCGCGCCGAAGCCATGCTGAAACGACTGACCGATCCGAGCTTTTTCAACCGCTACCTCGGCGCGGCCGCCGTCCGGGTCGCCCGCACCGACCTCGCCAAAGCCAAGGCGCTGCTCGGGGAGTTCAAAGCGGACAATTCGTCGAATCCGCAGTTGACCCGCATCCGGATCGCGTCCGAAATCGCCCCCGACAAGCCCGACGACGCGCTGAAACTGATCGAAGGCATCAAAGAAGAACCGTATCGGGTGCTGGGCTACTTGCGCCTCGCGGTGCGGCTGCACCCGACGGACAAAATGCGAGCTTGGAAAATGATCGAGGCCGCATTCGACACGCTCGAGCGCGACCCGGAGTCATTCTTCTCGTTTTCCAACTTCGGCGGGCGGGCCGGAATGGCGGCCGTTGTGGCGGTGCGGGCTAAGGAGTACGGCTATCCGAACGCCGCGGAGTTGGTATCGCGCTGCCTCGCGATGCGCACCACGGGGCGGGATGGGGACCGCCCCGACGCCCGCGATCAACAGACGGTCGGCGTCGCCGCGGCCATCGCCCTCATCGATCCGGCGACGGCCCGCCAACTCCTCCGCGGCCTCGGCAACACCGACGAATCCCTCGCGAAAGCTGCGGGCCAGCGCGAGTGGTTCTTCGCGCTCGCCCTCGCCGATCCGGACGGCGCCAAACAAATGGCGGACAAACTCCTCGAATCGGCGAAGCGATCGCCCAACCGCCTCGGCGGTAGCGGCCTGGTCGAGCTCGGCTCCATCCTCACCGCCCCCGACCGGTTGAAGGTACTCTTGTCATTCGCCAGCTTACCCCGCGAAATCGACGATCACGATTGACACGCCCAACGAAAACACCGGCCTCGCGGCCGGTGTCATGGCGGTTCGCTTCCAACATCCTCACACCAGTTCGGTCACCAGATCGCGGTCGTCGAGGACGTACATCGGCCGGCCGCTACCGTTGGGGAAGGTCATGCTCGGGTCGATGCCCATCGTCTTGTACAGCGTGCTGAGCACGTGGGGCACTTTGTACGGCCGGTCCTTCGGGTACTCGCCGCGGGCGGAGCTGGCCCCGATGGCTTGGCCCATTTTCAGCCCGCCGCCGGCGACCATCGCGCTCATCACAGGCGACCAGTGATCCCGGCCCGCGTTGCTGCTGTTGATCTTCGGTGTGCGGCCGAACTCGCCCCAGCAGACGGTGACGACGTCGTCTTGCATCCCGCGGTCGTGGAGGTCTTGGATCAGGTTGGCGATGCCGCGATCGAGCATCGGCAATTGCGTGCGGAGCTGCTTGAAGTTGCTGTCGTGTGTGTCCCAGCCGCCGTAGCTGAGGGTGACGCAGCCGACGCCGGCTTCGACCAATCGGCGGGCGGTGAGGAATTGTTCGACCCCCTTGTAGCGGTCGCGCGTCCGGGGATCTTCGTTCTTGAGGTCGAGGGCCTTGCGGACTTCGCCCGAGGCGATCATGTCGAAGGCGCGCTGGGCGAAAACGTCCATCCCGCTCATGCTTCCCGTTTGGTCGATGTCCCGACGGACGGTATCGAACTTCGACAGGAGATCCTTGCGATCGTCGAGTCGGGTCGTGTTCACCCCTTGGGCGAGTCGGAGGTTCTGCGTCCCCTGCCCTTCCGACGTGAACGGCCGGTGGGCGACGCCGAGGAAGCCCGGTTCGGTGCCGAGGCTCATGCCGCGCAAGCTCACGAACGGCGGGATGTCCGAGTTGCCGGTCTTCAGTTTGCTGACCACGGAACCGAAGCTCGGATGGCTGGCGGTGCGGTTGACGTTCTCGCTGAAGCCGGTCATCACGGTGCTGTCGCTGTGTTCGTCGTGGGACGTGACCGAGCGGATCACCGAAAGCTTGTCCCACATCTTCGCTTGCATCGGGAAGTATTCGGAGATCTGCACGCCGGTGACGTTGGTGTTGATCGGCTTGAACTCGCCGCGGAACTCGGCCGGGGCGTCGGGCTTCAAGTCGTACATGTCCATGTGGCTCGGGCCGCCGGGCAGGTAGATCATGATGGCCGCTTTCGGCGCCGATGTCGAAGTTTGGGTCGTCTTCTTCGCGGCGGCTTGGAGGCGGAGGGTGTCGGCGAGCGTCAGGCCGGCGCCGAAGGCCCCGAGCTTGAGAAAGTTGCGGCGCGACACGCCGTCGCAGAACTGCTGGCTCCGACCGAGAAAGGAGAGCATGGCGAACTCCGGGAGGCGAAAGGGAACCGGGCGGGAGGTAAGGTGATACGCGGGCAGTGGTAAGAAGAGTAGCCTACCCCGCGGGGCGGAGCAATCACAATTCTTCGGAAATCGAACCGTGGCCGATGACCGTCTGAAACTCGTGACGATCATGAATTACTCGCCGGACGCGCGGTACGGGCGGATGTGCCGGTTGTTTCTGGACTCGGCCATCGCCGGTGGCGCCCAGGACATCACGATCCTATATGAGGATCAGCGACCTTCGGTCACCGAGGAACAACGACGCCGGGCCGACATCGAGGTCCGCCGGTGCCCGTCGCACGATGTCGGCTATCCGCATTTCAACCTGCGCTTCAAGCTCGCCAACTTGGCCGAACTCGAGCACCCGTTTCTTTTCCTCGATGCGGACACCTACGTCCTCGGCGATCTGAATGAGCTATGGAACCGCAGGCACGCGAAGCCGTGGATCGGCA
>JANOSQ010000017.1:0-1737 GCA_031415915.1 Fimbriiglobus sp.
GATAGCCCGAGCAGCCCGCCGCCGACGATGCCGATGCGCTCGCTCATACCGACTCGCCCGTGACCCCGGCGCGGTGGTCGTAGCAGCGGTCGCAGACGGAGCAGCGGAGCGATAGAACCTCCGGCGCTCGCCCGGCTTCGAACTTCAACAGCAACTCCCCGCACTTGCAGACCACGCCGATGGGTCGTGCCGGGGAGCCGAGCGCCAGCGCGAAGTCCGGGATCGATTTCGTCACGGTGCTGCCCATGCCGATCATGGCCCAGCGGCCGATGGTGAGATCGTTGCCGATGGTGCAGTTGGCGCCGAGGGTCGCCCCTTCCTTCACCAGCGTCGGCAGCGTGTGTTCGTCCGGCTCCGAGTCGCGCAACTCTCTCAACTCGGGATCGGTGGCCCGGGGAAAGCGATCGTTGGTGAAGACCGTGCCCGCGGAGACCATGACGCCATCTTCCAATGTCACGCCGGTGCAGATGTAGACGAAACTGTTGATTTTGCAGCGGTTCCCGATGCGGACGCCGTAGGCGATGATCGTCTTGCCGCCGACGATACACTCGTCGCCGAGCACGGTGTCGCGGCGGATGTGGACGTTGTCCCAGATCGCCGTGCCGGGGCCGAGGATCACCCCGTCCTCGACGATCGCGGTCGGGTGGACGCGCGGCTCAACCATGCCAGTGATCCCGGAGGGCGTCGAGCGTCGGCAGCGAAATCGGCGTGTGGGCGAGGTTCATCGTCGGCGATTCGATGCCCGTCCACGCGGACGACCGCAACGAGGCGTAGGCCGCTTCCATGACTTCGACGCTGGCCACCGCGTCGTGCGCGTTGATCCGCAAAAAGTCGGTGCCGCGGATGGCGCCGGCGAAGTTCGTCACTTGGTCGCGGAAGGCTTGGACTTTGTCGTAACCGCTGCCGAACACGACCCAATCTTTGCCAGAGCTGAGCTTGTAGCGCGATTGCCGCCAGCCGATTTGGATGGTGCCCAGCGACCCGTAGACGGTGACGTACCAGTCGAGTTCCTTGTTGATGCTCCAAGACAAATCGACGCTGCCCATGATGCCGGTGCGCGACTTCACGAAGAGGCGGGCCGTGTCCTCGACGCCCAAGCCTTGGAGGTTCTTCCCCTCGACGGCGTGGAGTTCGGCGAGCGGCCCCAAGAAGTAGCGCATGATGTCGACGGAGTGGGTGCCGTTGTCGATGAGCACGCCGCCGCCGCTGATGTCCGGTTGGGAGTTCCAGCGCCGGGTCATGTCGACGCGGCCGGTGAAGGCGTTCTCGAAGAGCACGACATCGCCGATGACCCCGGACGCGATCAGCGCCTTGGCCTTGGACACGTCTTCGACGTAGCGGAATTTGGACCCCATCGTCAACAGCACACCGGCGTCGTCGGCGGCGCGGGCCATCGAGCGGGCGCTCTCGGCCGTGAAGGTGAAGGGCTTCTCGCACAGGACGTGGAGGCCCCGCTTCACCAAGTCGAGCGTGATCGGCTCGTGCGTGTTCGGCGGCGTGCAGAGGATCGCCGCATCGATCTCGATCCCGGAGTGGAAGAGCGCATCGGGCGAAGCGAAGGCCGGGCAACCGAAGTGGGCCGCGAGTGCCGCGGCCGAATCGGCGCGGACATCGACCACCGCGGCGAGCTTCGCATCGGGGTGTTGGTCGAAGGCGGTGGCGTAGCTCTGGGCGATGCCGCCGGCGCCGATCAATGCGAAGGTCACGGGTGTCATGGTGCGCTTTCCGAAAGCTTGG
>JANOSQ010000018.1:0-13634 GCA_031415915.1 Fimbriiglobus sp.
CCGCGGAATTTACAACGGACATTCTCGGATCGCCCTGCGGATTCTCACCGCTGATGAAAACGAACCGATCGACGCCGCGTTCTTCCGCGACCGCATCGGCAAGGCGCTCGAACTCCGCCGCGGGCTGTTGAAACTGGACGACGTGACCGACGCCTACCGGGTCGTCCATTCCGAAGCCGACGGACTCAGCGGGCTGATCGTCGATCGCTTCGGTTCGCTGCTCGTGCTCGAGTTCTTCTCTGCGGGGATGTACCGCCAACGCCAAGTCATCATGGATGTGCTCGCCGAATTTTTCCCCGGCGCCACGTTCTACTTCTTCACCGAGGAGCATGTCGGCAAGCAGGAATCGTTCGACTGCCGACCGCCCGATTTGCCCGAGCCGACCCTCATCACCGAGCACGGCCTGCGCTTCCGCGTCGCCCCCGGCAGCAAGCACAAAACCGGGTTCTTCGTCGATCAACGCGAAAACCGCAAGACGCTCGCCGGGTACTGCACCGGCAAGAAAGTGCTCGATCTCTGCTGCAACTCCGGCGGCTTCTCGGTGTATGCCAAGGCTATGGGCGGCGCCGAATCGGTGACGGGCGTCGACCTCGACGAGGAAGTGTTGGAACTGGCGAAGCAGAATGCCAAGTTGAACAAGGCCCAAGTGAAGTTCATCCAGTCCGATTTGTTCCCGTGGCTGCGCGACATCATCCCGAACGGCGAGCGCTTCGACGTCGTGATCCTCGACCCAGCCAAGATGACGCGCGACCGCGACGACGTGCTCGGGGCACTGAAAAAATACCTCGACATGAACCGACTTGCGATGATGGCCCTCGCCCCCGGCGGCATCCTGCTGACCTGTTCCTGCACCGGTTTGGTCGCCGAAGCCGACTTCGTCGAGATGCTCCGACGGGCCGCGTGGCAGGTCGGCCGCACCGCGCAGATCTTCAAGATCACCGGCGCCGCGTCCGATCACCCCTTCTTTGTGCACGTGCCCGAGGGCCGCTATTTGAAGGCGATCTTCGCGCGCGTGTTTTGATGGATGCCCTCGCCCTCGATGTCCGCGACCTCGTGATTCGCCAAGGTGCCTTCGGCCTCGGGCCGATCTCGTTTCAAGTCCCCGTCGGTGCCCACGCGCTGCTGATAGGCCCGACCGGCGCGGGCAAGACGACCCTGATGGAAGTGCTCGCCGGTTTGCGACCGGCCCAATCGGGCGCGGTCGAATCGTTCGGCGTGAACCTCGTCTCACTCCCGCCGGGCGACCGCGGTCTCGGCTACGTCCCCCAAGATTCCGTCGTCTTCCCCACGCTGACGGTCCGCGAAAACCTCGGCTTCGGCCTCGCGATCCGCAAGACCGAGCGTTCGATTCAGACCGCGCGAATCGAGGAATTGGCCGGGCGGTTGAAGCTCACGTCTATCCTAGATCGGAAAGCCATCGGTCTCAGTGGGGGTGAAGCCCAGCGCGTCTCGCTCGGTCGGGCACTGGCGTTCCGGCCGAAGCTGTTGTTGCTCGACGAGCCGATGAGCGCCATCGACGACGACACGAAAGAGGCCGTGCTGGAAGTGCTCGAATCGGAATCGACGTCCGTCTTGCACGTCTCACACGACCGGCCCGAAGTGGAGCGACTGGCCGACCTCGTCTACAAATTGCAACTCGGCCCTTCCCAGCCGCACCTCGTGCGTGTAAGATAGCAACGGTATAACTTCGTTGTTCAACCTGCGGGTGTCGCCATGAAGCGTTTTCTTCTCCCATCGGCGGTACTCGCCGTCCTCGTCGGGTTGATGTTCGCGGGTTGCAAAAGCACGTCGGGCGAACAGTGGCCGGACAACCCCGGGCCGAAAGTCGCCGTCTCGTTCGCCCCGCTACAATGCTTTGCCGCCAACGTCGCCGGCGAGCGCGGAACCGTGAAATCGGTGCTGAGCACGCAAGGCCCGCACCACGCCGACGCGTCGATGCAAGAGCGCATCCTGCTCGAAGAAGCCGATCTGTTCCTTTTCAACGGGCTGGGTTTGGACGACAACTTCGCCAAGAAGCTCAAGGCGAGCACCTCGAACAAGAAATTGAAGATGATCGATCTCGGCGGCGGGATCGAATCGGATCACCAGACCCACGGGATGCTGCTCGGCTCCGACGGGAGCTGTTGCAAGCCGGGCGTGGACGACCACGGGCACGCCCACAATCACGATCCGCACATCTGGCTCAGCCCGGTGTTGGCGGGGTACATGGTCGAATCGATCCGCTTCGCCCTCCGCGGCATCGAGCCGGAGCAAAAACACCTCTTCGACCGCAACGCGGCGGCGTACCAAATCGAATTGCGCAGGCTCCACGAGTCGGGCAAGGAACTGTTGAAGGCCAAGACGGAACGCGCGTTCGTCACGACGCACGGCTCGCTCCAATACTTCGCCAAGGATTTCGGCCTGACGATCGCCGGGACTTTGCAGGCGTCCCCGGGTGAAGAGCCGAACCCCGCCGAGTTGAAGAAGCTCATCGAGAAGTGCGTGAAGGAGAAGGTGCGCGTGATCGCGGTGGAACCGCAGTACGCGTCGCACCAATCGCCCAAGCAGTTGAAGGCCGAGCTCGAAGCGGCGGGGGTCAAAGACGTCGTCATCGTGGAGATCGACCCGCTCGAAACTGCGACGGCGGCGGAATTGACGCCCGATTGGTACGTCAAAAAAATGCGGGCGAACCTCGATGCCTTGGCGAAGGTGTTGAAGTGAAGCCGCTGCCCGTCGTCATCCCGCCGCTGCTGAGCCTGCACGATCTCCGGGTCGTCCGCGGCGGTCGAGCGATCTTGGACGGCATCACCGCCGACATTCCGCGCGGCGCGGTCACGGCCATCGTGGGGTTGAACGGCTCGGGCAAATCGACGCTGCTTCGGACGCTGCTCGGCGAGTTCGCCTACTCCGGGCACATCGTCTACCGGTGCGGACACGACCATTCCAAACCCAGTCCCGAACACGTCGGCTACGTCCCGCAGCGGTTGAATTTCGAGAGCCACCTGCCGATGACGGTGCGGGATCTCTTGGGGCTATCGCTCAACCGCGGCCGGCCGTTGATGTTCGGCTTCCGTCGCAACTTGCAGGAGCGAATGCTGAAAATCCTGCGGAGCGTGGATGCCGCCGGGATTCTCGACGTGCCCGTCGAAGGCCTTTCCGGCGGGCAACTGCAACGGGTGCTGCTGGCGCTGGCGCTGGAGCCGCAGCCGGAATTGCTGCTGTTGGACGAACCGGCATCGGGGATCGACTTCAAAGACGAACTCGACTTCTACCGCATGATCGCCCACATCGTCCGCGACACCGGCGTGACGGTGCTGCTCGTCTCGCACGACTTGGCGACGGTGCAGGAGTTCGCCCAGCAGGTGCTCTGCTTGAACGGCGGCCGCATCCAAGCGGTCGGGGCGCCGCAGGAGATCCTGACCCCGGAGAACATCCGCAAGCTCTTCGGCCCGCAACGGATGGTGCTGGGGAGGTGAGCAACACAAAGATTTTCACCGCAGAGAAGGAAGAGAACGCAGAGAGAAAGACAAAGTGGGCCGGCGGACAAACACATTCACTGCTGATTGATCATCGTCTTGATCTCTGCGTTCTCTTCTTTCTCTGCGGTGAAAAATCCTTCCCTCACGCCAAGATCGCCTTCACCACTTTCCCTTTCACATCCGTCAGGCGGAAGTCGCGGCCGGCGTAGCGGTAGGTGAACTTCTCGTGGTCGAAGCCGAGCAGGTGCAGGATCGTCGCGTGCAGGTCGTGGACGTGGACCTTGTTCTCCTCGGCTTTGAAGCCGAACTCGTCGGTCGCGCCGTAGGTCATGCCGCCCTTCACGCCGCCGCCGGCCATCCAGACGGTGAAGCCCCAGTGGTTGTGATCGCGGCCGTTGATCAGCCCGGCGTTGCTGCCCGGCGTCGGCATTTCGACCACGGGCGTGCGGCCGAATTCCCCGCCCCAGATGATGAGCGTCGAATCGAATAGGCCGAGGCGTTTCAAGTCGGCGATGAGCGCGGCGATCGGCTGATCGACCTGCCCCGCGAGCCGGCGGTGTTCCTTCTCCAAATTGTCGTGGCTATCCCACGGTTGCACGGGGGCGTGCGAAACTTGGACGAAGCGGACGCCGCGTTCGACGAGTCGTCGGGCGAGCAAAATCGAACGGGCTTGCTCGCCGGGGCCGTAAGCTTCGAGGGTTTTCTTCGTTTCCTTGCTCACGTCGAAGGCGTCGGTCGCTTCGCTCTGCATCCGGTAGGCGAGTTCGAACGATTGGATCCGCGCTTCGAGCTGCGGGTCGGCGTCGCGGGCCGCTTGGTGCTGGCGGTTCAGCTTCATGAGCAGGTCGAGTTGCTTCCGCTGGGCGCCGTCCGGGGCGACCTTGTTGCGGATGTTCTCGATCAACTTTTCCGGGTCGGTGCTGCGCGTGTCGACGTAGCTGCCTTGGAAGATGCCGGGGAGAAACGCCGACTGCCAGTTCTGCGATTCGAGCAGCGGCATCCCACCGGGGCACATGGCGACGTACGCCGGGAGATTCTGGTTCTCGGTTCCGAGGCCGTAGGTGACCCACGACCCCATGCTCGGGCGGACGAGGCGGGACTCGCCGGTGTTCATGAGCAGGAACGACGGTTCGTGGTTGGGTACGTCGGCGTGCATCGAGCGGATGACGCAGATGTCGTCGATGTGCGCGGCCGTCTTGGCGAAGATCTCGGAGACCTCGATCCCCGACTTGCCGTACTTCTGGAATTTGAACGGGCTGGGGAACGCCGCACCGGTCTTGCGCTCGGTGCGCAGCGTCAGGGGCAAGGCTTTGCCCGCGTACTTGGCGAGTTCGGGCTTGGGGTCGAAGGTATCGACCTGACTCGGCCCGCCGTTGGCAAAGAGGTGGATGACCCGCTTGGCTTTGGGGGCGAAGTGCGGAGCTTTCGGTGCGAGCGGGTTCGCCGAATCGCCCTTGGCTTCGGCTGCGAGCAAACCGGAGTCGCTGAGCAGGGCCTGGAGGCCGAGGAGGCCCATACCGACACCGCATTGGCCGAGCATATCGCGACGGGAGAACGGGAACATGGGAACCTCGGATCAGCGTTTGGCTTTGGCGAGTTTGGCTCGGAGCTTGGCCGCGAATTTCGCGTGGTCGGGCGTGGTTAGACCTTGTTGGAGCACGGCCAATAGTCGCTTGGCGGAGCGCTCGAAGAGAGCTTTAGGATCGAGCCATAGTCCCGGAAAGCACTTGGATTTGAGAAGACCAAGCGCATCCTGCTTCAGTGGGACAAACATGTCGCCGCGTCGAATAAACCAATGTACGACTTGTCTTTTGGATTCTACGACGATGTATTCACGGACACCGTAGCGCTCGTACATGGTCTTTTTGGCGTGGAGATCGATGAGCGCGGTCGTGTTGGATATCTCCAAGGCCAGTTCCGGGGCGCCGACTAAAAAGCCGTCGATGTTCTCCCGGGTCTGACCGCCCGCTTCGGGAAGAACAATCAAGGTGTGATCGGGTTGGGGCTCGCTGTTCGCAGCGAGAATGGCTGTGATCTCGTTGTAAGCTTGGGATCCTTCGAGTTCGTCGGCGAACGCGCCGAGCCACTGACTGACTTTGAGACTGGGCCCACCGTGGCGGAGTTGAACGGGCGACGCCATGTATACGATCCCCTCGATCAATTCGGCACGAAACCCCTTCGGCGTTCCCACATAGAGCGCATGGAACGTCGGTTGATCCATCGCGTCCCCGTTTTGAAACGGAGGTACGAATGGCACCGGTTTCATCCGCTTGCGACTCGCCAGCATCGTCATGGCACATCAATCCACAAAGAGGAATTCGTTGCTCAGCAGCAGCACTTGGGCGAACTGCTCCCACGCCGACAGTTGATTGCCGGTCGGCTTCACCTTCCCGGCTTCTTGCGCGAACTCCGCGGCGAAAGTCGCTTCGGCCGCAGTCGGACTGCGGCTCAAGATTGCCCGGTAAATCGCCACCGCCTTCGCCACGGGCTCGGTCACCTTAGCCACGCCCTCGCGGGCAACCACGGCCCGGGCTCGCTCGGCGACGAACGCATTGTTCATCAGGTAGAGCGCTTGCTGGGGGACGGTCGTTTGGAACCGTTGGGCCGTGTGTTGCTCCGGGCTGGCGAGGTCGAAGGCCCGGAAGGTGCCCGGTAAGTTCTGACGGTCGATGCTGGCGTAGACCGCGCGGCGTTTGGTAAAGGGTTGGGCGAAGAGATCGACCGAGCGGCCATAGAGCTTCGCATCGAGTTGCCCGGCCGCGACGAGCAGCGAATCGCGCATCCCCTCAAAGTCGAGCCGCCGACGGTTCTGGTGGGCGAGCCAGCGGTTCTCCGGGTCGGCTTGGAAAGTCGCGGCCGGGGTCGCACTCGCTTGCTGATAGGTCGCGCTCAACAAGATTCGTTTGTGGAGCTTCTTCAAACTCCAACCGTCTTCGATGAAGCGCTTCGTCAGCCAATCGAGGAGTTCCGGGTGCGTCGGCGGCTCGCTGCGGACACCGAAGTCGGACGGGGTTCGCACCAAGCCTTGGCCGAAGTGCCAGCCCCAAACGCGATTGACGATGACACGAGCGGTCAGTGGATTCGTGTCACTGGCGATGGCCTCGGCGAGTTCGAGCCGACCGCTGCCGTTGGCGAAGGGCTGGCGGGTCGCTCCGACAACGATCTCGGGCATCCGGCGGGGAACGGTCGCACCGCGGGTGTTCGGGTTGCCGCGCAAGAAGATCGCCGGTTCGTTCGGCCGGGGGTTGTCGTTCAACACCATCGCCCGCGGCGGGGCGAACGGCGACCGCGCCTTGAATTGGTCGGATTTCTTCTGCAGATCGGTGAGCGTATTGCGGTCGAGCCGGTTCATCAGCTTTTCCGGATTCGGAACCCGCAAGGCCGAGCCGGCGACGGCACCCAGGAGCGTTTGCCGATTGGCCAAAATTTTCGCGCGTCCCTCGGCGACCGCGGCATCGAGCTTCTGGGATTCGGTTTCGAACTTGAGGAACCCGGGCGTCCGTTCCACCTCGCCGATCAGCGGGTATTCTTTCGGTTCATTGGAACTCGCCAACACGCCGTAGAGGCTGTAGTAATCGGCGGCGGGGATCGGATCGTACTTGTGATCGTGACAGCGGGCGCACGCGACCGTCAGGCCCATCAGGCCGCGCGTGACGGTGTCGATGCGGTCGTCGATGATGTCGTGGGAGTTGTTGCTGAAGCGGCGACCGAGCGTGAGGAAGCCCATCGCGGCGAGCGGTTTTTTGTCGTCGCCGAGTGGGAGTTTATCCGCTGCCAACTGCTCGACGATGAAGCGGCTGAAAGGCTTGTCTTCGTTCAGCGAGCGGATGACGTAGTCGCGGTAAGTGTAGGCGTACGGATAGTTGCGATCCTCTTGGAAGACGTAACCTTTGGTGTCCGCGTAGCGGGCCACGTCGAGCCAGTACCGGCCCCAGCGCTCCCCGTATTGCGGCGACTTCAACAGCGTGTCGATGAGTTGCTCGGTCGTTTCAGAGCCTTTTTCGAAGCGGTCGAGATCGGCCGCGGTCGGTGGGAGGCCGATCAGGTCGAAGTACAAGCGGCGGGCCAGCGTCCGGCGATCGGCCGGGCCCGCCGGCTTCATTCCCTTCTCGGTGAGCTTCGCCAGTACGAATGCGTCGATCGGATTCTTCGCCCCCGCCAACTCGGGGACCTTCGGATCGATCACCGGCTGGAAGGCCCAATGTTTCTTCGGATCGCCCACCGCGGCGATCGTACTCGCGGGGAAGACCGCCCCTTGCTTCACCCACTCCGTGAGCGCGGCGACTTGGTCCTTCGTCAACTCGCTATCCGGGGGCATGGCGTTGTCGCCTTTCCGCTGCACCGATGCGAGCAATTTGCTCTGCTCCGGTTGGCCGGGCACGACCACGGCGCCCTTGTCCGTTCCCTTCGCTAAGCCGGCGGCCGAATCGAGACGCAGCCCCGCCTGTTGCTTTTTGGGGCCATGGCAACTCTGGCAATGCTCGGTCAGAATGGGGCGGATCGATTTTTCGAAGAATTCAATCGCGGCGGGATTGGGCTCGGCCGCGCGGAGCGAGGCGAAGCAAAGCGGCACGCAAGCCGTGGCGATCAGCCAGCGCAACATTCGAAACTCCGGACGCGGGACGATGGGCGAAAAACGGCGGGGAAGGTCACCTCATGATTATAGGGTCAAAAACTCCCCGCCGCGATGGGAATTGAGGTGATCGGGTGCGGCAACGGATTCGGGCGTCCGGAATCGGGTATTCGTCCTGTTCGGTCGATTCGGTCGGTCCGCGCTCCCAAATGCCGATTCGACGCCTCGGCGCAAGTCCTTGCAGCGCATAGTCAGTTCAGCATTTGGGAATCGAGTTCAGCGATTTGGCAACGAGTTCACGCGAGGGTATGTGAGTTCTCGCTGAACTCGATTGGGCCAGAATGGATTGCTGCACCCGAGATGGGGGTTGGCCAGAAGCGGCTGCTAGAGTGACCGCGATTCCGCGTTTCGCTGAAAGGAGTCGCCATCCAAGGGCTGATCGAACTCATCAACGACCCGCCGAAGCCGGAGCTGGACGCTCACGCCCCCGCTTCTCTCCCGGCGGCGACGGCCGAGGAAAGCTCGGCGTACCGTTCGGTCAACTCCGTCCCCGAGGGACGCACGAGCTGACTGACGATCTTGCCATCGCGCAGAAGAACCAGCGTCGGCCACAGTTTCACGCGGAACGAACGCCCGAGGGGACGGCCCGGGCCGTCTTCGACGGAGATGTGCCGCACGGTCGGGTATTCATTCTTCAACGAATTCAAATCGTCTTGGATCGCCTGGCAGTGCGGGCACGATGCCGATCCGAATTCCAGTATCACGCCGCCGGGCATTCCATCGACTTCGTCGCGCGTCGGATCATTCGAAGCGGACATGGTGGCTCCTCGCAGTAGGGGTGAATAGATTTTACCCCCGTGCGACATGCTCGACAATCATTCCGCAAAGTCTCGCACCGAACACTGCGAGTGCTGTCCCCCCGAGAAACACCCATGTCGGAGTTGACCCGCCGCACATTTCTGGCGACCGCTGCCGCCGGCGTCGCGGCCTTCGCCCGCGCGGACGGGGGCAAAGCACCCGCCACGGGCGCCGACAACCCCGATCTCGAACCGTTCGACAAACTGATGGCCGCGTTCATCGCCGAGAACGAGGTGCCGGGCGCATCGCTCGCGGTGACGCGGAACGGAAAGCTCGTGTACGCGCGCGGCTTCGGTTACGCCGATGTCGTAAAGAAAGAGGCGGTTCATCCCGCGACGCTGTTCCGCATCGCCAGCGTCTCCAAGCCGCTCACGGCGGTGGCGATTCTGCAGCTGGCCGAGAAAGGCAAGCTGAAACTCGACGACAAAGTTTTGGATCGGATGAAGCTGACGCCCGTCGATAACTCCGAAGGCAAGCCCGACGGCCGTTGGAAGGACATCACGATCCGCCAGTGCCTCCAGCACACCGGCGGTTGGGACCGGGACAAATCCTACGACCCCATCGGCCGACCGGCGTTGATCGCCAAGGCGTTCGGGAAGAAGCCGCCCGCGTCGCCCGAGCAGATCGTCCGGTACATGATGGCCCGGCCGCTCGACTTCGACCCCGGCGAACGGTACGCCTATTCCAACCTCGGCTACCTCGTGCTCGGTCGCATCCTCGAAACCGCCACGGTGGGCAAGTACGAAGCGTATCTCAAGAAAGAGGTGCTCGCCCCGCTCGGGATCAAACGCGCCCAACTCGGCCGGGCGCTCTTGGCCGACCGGGTGAAGGGCGAGGTGAAATACTACGACGCCAAGAAGCGGACGGGGACGGGCCTGTACCCGCCGCTCCTCGATAAGGACGTGCCGATCCAGTACGGGGCGGCGAACTTCGAAGGGTACGAAGCCCACGGCGGTTGGATCGCCTCCGCGGTCGATCTCGTCCGCTTCGCGTCTGCGTTCGACGATCCCGCGAAGTCGCCGCTGCTGAATGCCGAGAGCATCGGAGCGATGTGGGCGCGGCCCGCGGGTGCGGCCGGGCACGACATGGACGACAAACCCAAAGCGTCGTTCTACGGCTGCGGCTGGATGGTTCGGCCGGTCGGCAGCGCCGGGAAAGTCAACGCGTGGCACACGGGTTGGATCGCCGGGACTGAAGCGATCCTCGTACGCCGCTCGGACGGGCTGACGTGGGCAGTGCTGTTCAACACGGCGAATAACCCCGTGGGGAAACCCCTCGCCGGATTGATCGACGGCCGCCTCCACGAAGCCGCCGGCGCGGTGAAGCGCTGGCCGGTCGCGGATCAGTTCCCCAACTATCTTTGATCAGCCGAGCAATGCTTTGATGGGGCGGGGATGATCGAGGAGGTGCGTCGGCCGGCCGCCGAAGTCGGGGAGGCTCGAGTTGGGGTCGATGCCGAGGACGGTGTACACGGTCGCCATCAGGCTCTGGAAATCCGTCTGCCCGCTCTTGGCCCGCTCGCCGCGGCCGTCGGTTTCGCCGACGACCTGCCCGACTCTGATTCCCCCGCCCGCCAACAGAATGCAGCCGGCATCGGCCCAGTGCTCGCGGCCCGGGCCGGGGTCGACCACCTTGGGCGTGCGGCCGAATTCGCTCACGACCGCGACGAGGACATCGTCGAGCAAGCCCCGCTCTTCGAGATCGGACACGAGCGCCGTGACGCTGGCGTCGAGCGCCGGCAGGCAGAGCTTGTACGAATCGAAGATGTGCGATTGCGCCCCGCTGTGGTGATCCCAACTGCCGGGGGAAATCGTGACGACGCGGACGCCCGCTTCGACCAGTCGGCGGGCCGCAACGAACGCGGATGCTTCCCAGTCGTACTTCAGGTTCACCACGGTCTGGTGGGTGTACTTTCCACCTTTGCCGTAGCGCTCGAGCACCTTGGCCGACTCTCGCGACACGTCGAACGCGTCGCGCACTTTTGGCGACGAAATCATGTCGAACGCCTTGGCCCGAAAGTTGTCGATGGCGACGAGCGAATCGCCGCGGTCGAGATCGCGGCGCATGTCGTCGAACCCGGCGAGCAGCGTCTTACGGTCGGCCAAACGCTCCGGGGATTTGACCGCGGCGAGGTTGTCGAGGCAATCGCCGTAGGGCCGGAACGGGGCGTGATCCGACCCCGCGTAGTAAGACTTCTCGAATTCGAATTCGTCGGTGGTGGGCCGGCGCAAGCAGACGTACGGCGGCAACGCGGAAGCGGTTCCGAAGACTTTGCTGGCGACGGAACCGAAGGCCGGCCGCTTGCCCGCGGTCCGGGGCAGACCGCTGTAGACCTCGCTGAGGAAGTGGTCGTTCTCCACCGATTTCAGCCCGCGGATCAGCGCGAACTTGTCCATCTTCGCCGCGCATTTCGGCAGTAGGTCGGTGACGCGGACGCCGGGGAGCTTGGTCGCGATGGTGCCGAACGCACCGCGGATTTCTTTCGGGGCATCGGGCTTCGGGTCGAAGCTGTCCAGGTGGCTCAAGCCCCCGCTGAGGACGATCCAGATGACCGACTTCGGCCGCTTCGGCGCAGCGCCTGTCGCTTCGCCGCGATAGAGATCGGCGAGCGTCAGCCCGGCGAGGCCGACGCGCAGAAATGACCGGCGACTCGGCCCTTGGCAGATGTCTTTCATTTCGGTGTGACCCGCGATTCTTGAGGGCGCGAAGAGCTCGGCTTGCTCGGTCTTGGCCCAGTCGAGGGGTACGGGTAGCAGAGTAGGATTATCTATTGTGAACGGCCCGCGGGCAAGCGTGATTCGCGGCCGTGTGCATTTCGGATGGCGGATTGCGGATTTCGGATTAGAAAACTCTCTGCGTTGACCCGAGACGATTTCACATTCGCCTGCCGAAAATCGCAATGGGACTGCTCCGACTCAAAACGACGGAATGCCGGGTGGGCGTGCTCGGCTTGTACAACGCCGGGAAGACCGTCTTCCTGACTTCGCTCTTGAACCACCTCGAACACCACGACCCGGATCGGTTCCAACTCGGCAAACCCGGCACGAACGTCCGCAAGTTCCGGCTGCACGACGTCGATTCGGGGTGGGCGCCGTTCAACTACGCCGGGTTCCGCGATGCCCTCGTCCACGGCGGCCGTTGGCCCGAGAAGACGCGCGACCGCTCGATGGCCACCTGCCAATTCGAGCGCTCCGATTGGGCCTTCAGCGATGTGCTGTTGAAGCTCTACGACCTCCCCGGCGAACGACTCGCCGACGCCGCGATGCTCGGCCGAAGCTTCGCCGCGTGGTCGGATCACATCCTGACGCTCATCCGCAACGACACCCCGTACCGAACCGCGTGCGATGGATTCCTGACGGCCTCGGCCACGGCGGATGCGACCGAAGAGACCATCGTCTCCGCATACAAACTGTCGCTGGCGAAGTTGATCCTCTCGTTCAAGCCGATGATCTCGCCATCGACCTTTCTGCTCGACATGAAGGGCAGCGCGGCCAAGCCGTCGTCTCCCGAGGAACTCGCCGTGAGCCGGCATTGCGGCCTGGATGCCGGCTCCGAGTTCGCCCCGCTGACGCTCGAATTCCGCGCGGCCAACCCGATTCTCACGGGTCTTTTCGCTGCGCGCTACGAGCGATACAAGGCCGAGTTGGTGGAACCCTATTTGCTCGCGTTGAAGTCGTGCCACTCGCTCGTGGTGATCGTCGATGTGATGATGCTGCTGGCCGGTGGCGTGGGGATGTACGACGACAACCGCCAGATTCTGCACGACCTCTTCAAGGTGCTCGACCCCGGCGAATCGGCGGTGCAAACCGTCGGCCGGCATTTGGCCAAGGCTTTTTTACCGCACGAACTCCGGCCGGGGTGGATCAACCGCGTGGCCTTCGTCGCGCCGAAGCTCGATCTCGTCCACCCCGGCGACCGCGACCGCATGGTGCGCTTGTTGAAGCAGATGGCGGGCAAACTCGCCGACAACCGCGACGGCTTGAAGGCGAAGTACTTCAACAGCGCCTCGGCGGTATCGACGAAATTATTGCCGAGCGGCCCGGAAGATCGCTTGCTCGTCGGCATTCCCTATCGCGGAGCGGACGGGCGGAAGATTCCGCCGGGGGCGGAGCAGCGTTTCCGCGTCTCGGAATTGCCCGAAGCGTGGCCGGCGAGTTGGCAACCGGGAATGTTCCACTACCCGGAAGTCTACCCGACGATCCCGATGCGCAAGGACGCCCCGCCGGAGCAAATCAACTTGGACAAGATTTTGGAGTTCGTGCTGGGGTGATCACCAATCGTCTGGGAGGCAACCGAAGTATCTTCCCAAAGAGCGGCGGGCTTCGACGAGGCTTACTTCGGCCCTTCGGCATCTTCATCGTGCACCAACCGATTTCGGTATTTCCGAGTAGCGTGAGCATTGATCCGCCAAGTATCGAGGACGCGGTGTTTTGAACCGACCGAATCGATGACATCCATGATTCGTGTGAGTGGATTTTCCCCGAGCCCGTTTTTCCAGTAGTCTTTCAGCCCTGTCTCGAATTCGGCGAAGAGTCGGATGAAGTACGTGTCTTGGAGTTTCGCCTGATACGCTCGAAGATCCGCAATGGAAAGGCCACCGGCGGGTAACCGTTCACTGGGTTTTGCCGCTGTTTTTCAGGCGATTTCGAGTTCCGAACATACATATTTGAGACAAATTCGACTCGAATATGTGAAATTGAGCGATAAGGCCCCTGAATTTTAGGCGTTTACCCGGTGAACGGTTA
>JANOSQ010000019.1:0-2652 GCA_031415915.1 Fimbriiglobus sp.
GGCCTCGCGGACTCGACCCGACCTACGCTGCGGACTTCCTATCATCAGTTCTATCCACCACCCACCACCCACTACCCACCACCCACTCTTCCCCTCATGCCCACATTCGCCGCGGCCACACTGCAGCCGTTCATCCAGCATCTGTTCGTCGCCGCGGGCGTCCCCGATGATTCCGCCGAAACCGTGGCCCACTCGCTCGTCGATGCGAACCTGTGCGGGCACGATTCCCACGGCGTCATGCGGGCGCCGCAATACATCGGCTTCCTGAAGGATGGCAAGTACCACGCCGATGTCCCGCTGACGGTGCTCCACGAAACGCCCGCCGTGCTCGCCACCGACGGCCGCTGGGGACTCGGGCAAGTGCAAGCGTATCGGTTGCTCGACAAGCTGATGGCGAAAGCCAAGCTCCTCGGCGTCGCGGCGGGAAGCATCCGCAACTGCGGGCACATCGGCCGACTCGGGGAATACGCGGAAGCCGCGGCGGTGCAGAACCTCGCCTTCTTTGCCACGGTGAACTCGCACGGCGCCGGTCGGCGCGTCGTTCCGCCGGGTGGAACCGAAGGCCGCATCAGCACCAATCCGATTTGCATGGGCGTGCCGACGACGACTGATCCCGTCGTCCTCGACTTCGGCACCAGCGCCGTCGCCGAGGGAAAGGTGCGTGTCCACTATCAGAAGCAAATCGCCACCCCGGAAGGCTGGCTCGTCGACAGTGCCGGCCAACCGACGACGAACCCGGGTGTCCTTTACACCGACCCGCGCGGCTCGATCCTCCCCTTCGGCGGCCCGCAAGCGTACAAGGGCTTCGGCCTCGGTTTGATGCTCGATTTGCTCGCCGGGGGGTTATCCGGCGGCCGCTGCAGCAACCCCGGCGACCCGCTCGCCGGCATCGGCAACGCCGTGGTGTTCGTGGTGTTCGATCCCGTCGCCTTCGGCGGCGTCGAGCATTTCTTGGGTCAAACCGACGGATTGACGGGTTACGTCCGCGGTTGCCCGCCAACACCCGGTGGGCCGGGGATCGTCCTGCCGGGCGATCCGGAGCGAATCTGCAAAGCCCAACGCAGCGCCAACGGGATCGAGATTCCGGATGGGACGTGGGATTTGTTGGTGAAGACGGCCCGGGAGTTGGAAGTGTCGTTGCCGGTGTGACGCGATGATCGGTCATTCTGCCGGAACCATATGCGTTCACGCGAGTGGTTTCAGGAAACGTCCTCTTCGCCAAAATCGAGAGAGCGCAGCGGCGGTGTTCCCACCGTCGCCACGCCCACTAAGTTAACGGCACCTTCCTCCCACTCGTTCGGTCGCCCACCATGATTCACGCGAAACTCCGCTGGGGCATCCTCGGCGTCGCCGGCATCAACCAGCGCTTGCTCCCCGCGTTCAAAGCTTCCACCACGGCCAGCCTCATCGGCATCGCCAGCCGGACGGAAGAGAAGGCGCTCGCCGCCGCGAAGGCCGACGGGATCCCGCGCGCCTTCGGCAGCTACGACGCCCTGCTGCAAGACCCCGGTATCGACGCGGTCTACATCCCGCTGCCGAACCACCTGCACGACGAGTGGACGCGCAAAGCGGCCGACGCCGGCAAGCACATCCTCTGTGAAAAGCCGATGACCTGCGACGCCAAGAGCGCCGAAAAGCTCATTGCGTACTGCCGCAGCAAAGATGTCCGGCTGATGGACGGCTTCATGTGGCCGCACCACCCGCGCACCCACAAGTTGCGCAAGTTCCTCGACAGCGGGGCCATCGGCGCCGTGCAGAAGGTGAACGCTTCGTTCACCTTCAACCTCGAAGGGTTGCCGACGGATAACATCCGCATGCAGCCGCACGCCGGCGGGGGGGGGCTGCTGGACGTCGGCTGCTACACGACCTACGCGATCCGCTGGTGGATGCGGGCCGAGCCGGTGAGCGTCTTCGCGAAAGCCGTGTTCGTCAACGGCGTGGACGTGGCCATGAGCGGCGTCTGGACGTTCGCCGACGGCCGCACCTGCAACTTCGATTGCGGCTTCACCTCGCCGCTGCGGACGCACGTCGAGATCGTCGGCACCGAGGCGGTCGTGCGGGTGCCGAACATGTGGATCCCGGATGAAGACGCGGTGTTTCAAGTACACCTCAAAGCCGGCGATTTCGGCGCCCTCGTCGAGGAGATCGCGACGCCGGGCCAGAACCAAATGGTCCACATGCTCGACGACTTCGCCGCCGCGGTCCGCGAGAAGCGCGAACCGGTGCCGAACCCGGACGAAGCCGTCAAGAGCCTGAAGGTGATGGACGCCCTGCGCAAAAGCGCCTTCGACGGCGTGGAAGTGCAGGTCGGCTGACGGAGGTGTCGAGCGGCTCCCGGTCTGTCCAGCGCGATACCCCACACCCCCCTCTGGACAGACTCAAAATTTTCTGGACAGACCGAACTTTTCTGGACAGACCAACCCCCCCTCGGACTTACGGCGTGTGCGGGGTGGGGGGTCGCGCTGGACAGACCGGGCGCGGTGGCCGGACAGATCCTGTGGAAGGGTGAAAAGTCGGGTGGTATACTACCGTTGACGAGTTCCCGGAGAATCCGCAGCGATGCCGCTCGTTTGTAGGTCGATGCTCGCGGATGGCACCGGTTTGGTGCCGCGGATCGGAAACGACGCAGGCTCGTTGGGAGTTCGCGTCGCG
>JANOSQ010000020.1:0-9607 GCA_031415915.1 Fimbriiglobus sp.
CATGCGTGCCGACCGGCATCAAGCGGGTGCGCTCGGCCCATTGAGATCGCGATTCTTCGGAGACGACCCAGACGCGCGCCGGGCGGGTGTCGCGGCCGAGGAACGGCGTTCCGGTTCCGAGACTGCGGAGCACTCCGGCCAGCAGCGTGGTCTTGCCGGTCTTCCACTGGCTCGTGAGCAGGGTGATGTCGCCGGGCTTCAAGTAGCCGTTCCAGAGCCAGTTCGCCTGTTCGACGACGGCGGTTTCGTCCAGGGCGTCGAAACGGATGAGTTGTAAGTCGTTGGTGGGCATGGTCTGTTAAGTCCCGGGTGAACGAGTTAAGCATTTGGAAACGAGTTAACGCGAGGGTGTGCGTGTTCCCGCTTAACTCGATTGGGGATGAGATTACTGGATGGGCGTTCAGTCGGAAATGTCAGTAGCGGCGATTTTGAAAAGGGAGCGAAGCCGCGAATGGGAGGTGGGTTCTTGGCAGGGACACCCACCTCCGTCGGATCCGGATTTACTTCTTCGGCATCGTCGTCCAGGGGAAGTCGTCGGTCTTGAACGGAACCGCCGGCAAGCCGTCTTTGTTGTAAAGGTTCACCACCGGGTAGTTCTTCCACCCGAAGCGAACCGCCACCGGCTTGGGAACCTTCTCGCTGGTCACTTCGATCGTCGTGCCGACGATCACGGCCTTCGCGGGGTAGAAGTATTTGTCTTCGCCGCAGACGGTGAACCCGTTGAGCGATTGGTACTTGGCCAACAGCCCGCCGCCGAGGTTGTCGAACTGGATCACGACCTTGTCGCCCTCGATCTTCGATTCTTTGTAGGTCGGCCCGCTGCCGGCGATCTTCTGACCGTAGGTGCCGGCGCGGGCGGCGAGGGCGAGCCGGTTGCCGACGGTCGCCTTGTCGCGCGGGTGGATGTCGTAGAGATCCCCGGCGTCGTTGATGACGGCGAGGCCGACGTTCTTCAGCTTCTTGGTGGCGTACACTTGGGCTTCGCGGAGTTCGGCCCAGCTGACGCCGTCGGCGTCGTTGGCGTGCCACGGGGCGAGCATGACCGCGTAGAAGGGGAAGTCGCTGCCCCACTTCGTCCGCCAGTCTTGGATCATCGCCGTGAAGAGCGTGCGGTACTCGTAGGCTTTGCCGGCGTTCGATTCACCTTGGTACCAGATGGCCCCCTTGATGCCGAAGGGGAGCAGCGGGTGAATCATCGCGTTGTAAAGCGAAGCCGGGACGTTCGGGCCGATCGCTTTCTTGTCCGTCTCGAACTGCACGGCCGCTTTCGTGCCGGCGTCCGCGTAGTACTTCAGTTCCTCGACGGCCGCGAGCGCTTCGATGCTGGTCCACGCTTGGGCCGGGGTGCCGCCCCACGAGGTGTGGATCAAGCCGATCGGCACATTCAGGCTCTTCTGCAAGTTCTGGCCGAAGTGGTAAGCCACCGCGGAGAAGCCGGGGATCGATTCCGGTGTGCTGTCGGTCCACTTGCCGAAGTGTTTGAGGTCGTCTTGATCGGCGAGCGGCTTCGGCGACGTCCGCCTGCCGACGGTGAAGAGCCGGAGGTGGGGGTTCTTCGCGCTGACTTTCACGCGGTCGAGGTCGTAGCTGCTGGCGTTGGTGTGTTCCATGTTCGATTGGCCGGAGCAGATCCAGACGTCGCCCACGGCCACGTTCTTGAACTCGATCTTATTCTTGCCTTCGACGGTGAAGCCCATCTTGTACGAGGCCTTTCTCGGGGGCACTTTCACTTTCCAATTGCCGTCCTTGTCCGCTTCGGCCATCGCGGTCAGGCCGTCGATGGTCACGGTGACTTTCTCCCCGGCCTCGGCCTTGCCCCACACGGGGATCTCGGCGTCGCGCTGGAGCACCATGTTGTCGGTGAAGATCGGGTGCGGCTTGACATCGGCTAATGCGACCGACGGGAGAACCGCGAGGAAAGCGGGAATCAGGAACCGGGAGAGCATGGGCGAAACTCCGAGGATCGGGGCAAGTGGGATCAGGCTACCAGAATGTTTGGGGGAGTAGCAACGATTCTTGGGGGTCGTGGGAACCCTCGAGGAAAAATCTGCATTCACGATCCGCCGGGGAGGAAAACTATGGCCCTCGTCCGCGATCCGCTTTACAACCGTGGGTATGCCCAACGAAGAACTCGTCGCCGACGATTTTCCCGAACCGGAGTTCATCGCGGGGGCCGCGCCGACTTCGTCGGAATGCACCCTGGCCATGCTCGCGCACCTCGGGGGGTTGATCTTCAGCTTTATCCCCGCCGCGATCCTGATGATCACCCAACAGGACAAATCGCACTTCGTCGTCCGGCACGCCCGCGAAGCGGTGAACTTCAACGTCTCGCTCTTCTTCCACTCGCTGGTGATCTTCATCCCGGCCGCCGCGGTCGGTGCCACGCTCTATTTCACCGGGATGCGCGCTCCGATCGCCCTGCTGTTCGGTTCCTTGGTCGCGTTGGTGCTCTCGATCCCGTTGGTGATCTTCGAAGTGCTGTACATCGTCCGCGCGTGCATGGCCGCCGGGAAGGGCCAAGAGTTCCGCTACCCGCTCACCATCCGGTTGATTTGAATCGGCAACCCAGAGCCTCGCTGGCGCGTCGGGCTAACGGGAGACGGGTGGGAATTGATTCAGTCGAACTTGTGCCGGAGCCGGCGGGAATTGATGTCGAGCACTTCGAGGATGCGGACGACCGGCTCGGTGTTGATGTGATTGCGTTCGGCCCAACAGATGACATCGAGATTTTCTTGGCCCGATTTGAGCCGATCGAGTATCGGCACCAGCAGTTCCGCGTCTTGCTCGAACGATTTTTGCAGTAGGCCGAAATCGCCGCGGTCGAGTTCGATCCAGAATCGCTTGCCCTGGATATGCTCGAGCCAGCGCGCCCGCAGGTATCCGCGCCAGTGCTGGTTGACCCAGCGTTTCACGGCCGCCTCGCCGAGGTCGTAACCGACTCGCTCACTTTCGATCCACTTGAACTCTCGGATCTCGTTCTCGCTTTCGACGTATACGCTCAACTTCGGAACCTTGCGTTCCGAATAGGAGAGGGTCGTGGAGAGATGATCCCGTTCCATGCCGTGTAGTTTAGCCGAGGGTGCCGGGGGCGAGCAAGTCGTTTCCGGAAAAAATCCGACGCGGGGATCACGGCCGCAGTCGCGTGTTGATGAACTCGACGAGAACGGCGAAGGCCATGGCGAAGTAGATGTAGCCTTTGTCGATGTGCTGGCCCAAACCCTCGGCCACGAGCAGCACGCCGATGAGGACGAGGAAACTCAGCGCCAGCACTTTCACCGTCGGGTATTTCTCGACGAACCGGCTGATCGGTTCGGCGAAAAGGAGCATGATGATGACGGCGATCACCATCGCCACGATCATCACCCAGATTTGATCCACCATGCCGACGGCGGTGATGACCGAGTCGAGCGAGAAGACGATGTCGATGATGGCGATCTGCACGATGACCGAGGCGAAGCTCGCGGCCTTCTTCGGAATCGAACTCGATTTGTCTTGGGCGTCCTTCACCTTCTCGTGCATCTCGAAGGTGCTCTTGCCGATCAGGAAGGTCCCGCCGACGAGGAGGATGAGATCGCGCCAAGAAACGCCGCGGGCCGCGTGGTCGCGGAAGAGAGGCATGTCGGGAAGCTCGAAGAGCGGCTTGGTCAGACCCAACAGGAACGACAGCGTCGCCAGAAGAAGCAATCGCGTGGCGAGGGCGGCACCCAAACCGATGCGCCGGCCCAACCGCTGTTGCTCCGGCGGCAGCTTGCCCGAGATGATCGCGAGGAAGATGACGTTGTCGATGCCGAGGACGACTTCCATGAGCGTCAGCGTGACCAAACCGATGATCGCCGCGAGCAGGCCGAAGTCGCCGGGCTTGTAAAACTTCAGTTTCAACCCTTCCGCGATGGGCAGTTGCCGTACCTCCGCACCGTCTTTGACCGGCAGAATCTCGGTCAGCAGTTGACCGTGGAAGAGGTGTCCGTCGGCGAGTTCGATCGTCGCGGTGACGGTCTTGCCTTCCACTTTGTCGATCATGATCTGCTTGATTTTGACCGTGTCGAACTCGGTGATCCCGTACGCCGGCTTGAAACGCACCGTGGCGAACATGGGGTCGCCTTCGAACTTCGCGGGGGACGATCCGTCGGGCATCACGACTTCGACGCGCAGTCCTTCGACGACCCCCGGCACGGGGAGCACCTTGTTGAGTTCCGGATCGGCTTGCGAAATTCCGCGCACGGCCCCGGTGATGATCCAACCTCCCAACAGCGCAAGGCACAGCGTCAGCAATAAGCGTCGCGGGGAGATCATCGTCTCGATTCCTGGGGTCGGTTGTTCAGAATGATTGTTGTACCGAGAGGCCAGCGGCCTCGCAACCGCACCGTGGCGTCGGCAAATCCGATGCCGGGATTCGTATCATTGGGGGTATGAAACCCATCGAAGCCCACCCCCTCGCCGAGTACCTCGCGGCGGCCGTCGAAGCGGCGACCATCGGCGCGGCGATCCTCGAAGACTGGCGCGCCAAGTTCCACGTCACCGAGAAGGAACGCAACAACCTCGTGACCGAAGCCGACATCGCCTCGCAGAAGGCGGTGCGGGCGTCGCTCCTCGGCAAGTTCCCCGATCACGCATTCGTCGGCGAAGAAGACCACTTCGGCCACAGCATCGAGAGCACCCGGCCCACCGGGGACGCCCCGGCGTGGATCGTCGATCCGCTCGACGGCACTTGCAACTACGTCCACGATCTCCCGGCGTACTGCGTGTCCATCGGCCTTTGGATCCACGGCGAACCGGTCGTCGGGGTGATCCTCGACCCGCGCATGAAGGAACTCTTCACCTGCGCCAAGGGACACGGGGCGTTCCTCAACGGCCAACCGATGAAGGTGAGCAAGACCGCGAAACTCGGCGATTCGTTGCTCTGCACGGGCTTTCCGTCGAACTACGAAACGCAACTGCGCAACCTCGAAGCGTGGAAGCGGGTCGCCAAGCATTCGCAATCGATCCGCCGCACCGGCTCGACAGCCCTCAACTTGGCCTACGTCGCCTGCGGTCGGCTCGACGGCTACTGGGCCTACGACAACTGGAGCTGGGACGTCGCGGCCGGGGCAGCGCTCGTCCTCGAAGCGGGCGGGGCGCTCAACGCCGCCGACGGGGCGCCGTTCGACCCCTTCCGTATGGACTGCTGCGCAACCAACGGGCTAGTGCAGGGAGAGTTGCTGAAGGCGTTGAAGGGTGAAGTGATTCTTTCAGAGCCGGAAGCGGGAGCGACGTTCGACATGTTTACGTAGCTCACGCTTCCGGCTCTGAAAGAAAACTGCCGCGATGGGAGTGACTCGATGACGCCCGACGAACAACCTTGGTACCGAGACGGGCTGCGCTTCGAATGCACGCAGTGCGGGAAGTGCTGCACCGGCGAGCCGGGGTTCGTTTGGGTGAACGACGAAGAGATCGACAAACTCGCCAAGTTCCGCGGCGATGTCCGGCACGAGTTCGTCGCGATGTACACCAACAAGGCCCGGGGCAAAGTGACGCTGCGCGAGAAAGCCGACGGGGCCTGCGTCTTCTACGACGAGCGCCGCGGTTGCACCGTCTACTCGGTACGTCCGCGCCAGTGTCGGACGTGGCCGTTCTGGGAGAGCAATCTCGAATCGCCCGAAGCGTGGGAACGCACCGAGGGAGATTGCCCCGGTTCCGGACGCGGCGAACTGATCCCCGTCGAGGAAATCCTCCGGCGGGTCAAGGTCATCAAAATCTGATGTCACCCGAAGTCCGATCCCGTGTGCTGGAAGTCTACGCCGAGGTCGATGCGGCGGTGGCCACGGCCAAGCCGCGCTGCGATGCGTCGGGCCGCTGCTGCCGGTTCACCGAATACGGACACACGCTGTTTCTCAGCCAGTTCGAAGCGGACATCTTGCTGGAAACGGCACCGCCTTACGAGAAACCCGTGAGCCGGGATTTCTGCCCGTTCCAAGTGCAGGGACTGTGTACCGCCCGCGAATCGCGACCGCTCGGTTGCCGGATCTACTTCTGCGATCCCGCTTTCCAAGAGCAGCAGCACACAATCACGGAAGTCGCGGTATCAAAGTTGAAAGCGCTCGCCGACGAGTTCGATGCGGGATGGAATTACGCCCCACTGCACACGATGTTGAATGCGGCGGAGCCTACCCGCGGCATAGCTGAATTGAATGCTCGGGTTCCGCTGAGCGTCTTAACTGATGTCTAACATCTGATGACTATCCTCTGTTTCATCCGCGGACACGGATAGAAGATAGACGGCAGATTTCAGACGATAGTTTCCGAGGAGCATCACCATGCGTTGGCTACTCGCTCTGATCTGCGCTGCCGCGTCGCTTCCCCTATTCGCCGCCGATTGGCCGCAGTTCCTGGGGGCGAACCGCGATTCGACCTCGTCGGAAAAAGTGCCCGCTTGGAAGGAGAAACCTAAGGAAGTTTGGAGCAAAGCGGTCGGCGAAGCGCACAGTTCGCCGGTGGTCGCTAAGGGCGTCGTGTACGCCTTCTACAAGCCGGCGAAGAAAGATGCCGACGCGCTGGCCGCGTTCGACGCCAAGTCGGGTGAACTACTCTGGGAGCAGAGCTACGACCGGGCCAAATTCCAGCCGCTCTTCGGCGAAGGCCCGCGCGGCACGCCCACGGTCGATGGGGACCGCGTCTACACTCTCGGCAACACGGGCGTACTCGCTTGCTGGGACATCGCCAAGAAGGGCGAGGTCGTTTGGAAGGTCGATACCCTGAAGGATTTCAAAGCGAAGAACCTCGTCTTCGGGGCGAGCACCAGTCCGACGGTCGTCGGGGCGCACGTCGTCATCATGGTCGGCGGCAAAGGGGCGGGGATCGTCGGCTTCGACAAAGCGACCGGCAAGATCGCCTGGCAGATGACCGAAGACACCCCGAGCTACGCCAGTCCCATCGCCGTGGGCACGGGCGACAAAACGGAATTGGTTTTCCTCACGAACTCGCACATCCGCAGCTTGACCGCATCCGATGGCAAAGAACTTTGGAAGTTCCCGTTCGTCGATAAGCTGCTCGAAAGTTCCACGACGCCCGTGAAGGTCGGCGATCTCTACGTCGCCGGTTCGGTCATGTCCGGCTCCGTCGGCATTTCCATCGTGGACAATGTCCCCAAACAAGTTTGGAAGAACGATAAGCTGACCTGCTACTTCTCGACACCCGTGGCCGTGGGCGAATACCTCTACATGGTCAACGGCAAAGCCACGCTCCAGAACGCCGCGATCACGCTGCGGTGCGTGGAAGCCAAGACGGGCAAGATCGTCTGGGAAAAGGGGAACGTCGGCAAATACCACGCGGCCTTGGTGAAGACCGGCGACAGCAAACTCTTGTTCCTCGATGACGGCGGCAATCTGATGCTGCTCGAACCGAACGCGAAGGAATACCAAGAACTGGCCCGGGCCAAGGTCTGCGGGGAAACCTGGGCGCACCCGGCCCTCAGCGATGGGAAACTTTACTTGCGCGACGATAAGAAGTTGATCTGCTTGCAGGTGGGGGAGTAAAGCTCATAGGGCGGATGGAGTCCGTAACCCGCCGCGTTTGCGACCCGGCGGGTTACGAAGACTCCACCCGCCCTACGAAATCAATTCCGGCTCCGCTCGGGGTAATCCCGGACGGGCGGCACCACGACGTTCGGCAGCGTCTTCAGCGGGAGCATCGGGGCGGCGCCGGCCGGTTTGCCGTGCTCGGCGGGGCTGACCGGAACCGCGGTCACGTTCACCGCGGGCATCGGCAGCGGGGCCGGGGCGACGGTCAACGGTTCCGGGATCGGATCCTTTTCTTTAGGTGGGACTGGCGTCGGTTGCGGGAGCGGCATCGGCACATCGGGCGGCAGTTGATGAATCACGTTCGGGATTCCCGACACACCGCCGGGGAATGTCGCGGCGCAACCCCCCTCGCCGCCCTGCGGGCAGATCTCTTCCCACCGGCGCCACTTCGTCGGGTAGTAGCCGTAGCAGGTGCCCGGGTTCAGGGTCGGCCCGCAGTACTTGCTGATGTACTTCCAATCCGAGATCGGATACGTCTTGGTCGCGCAGCGCGGATAATTCGCATCCGGGTAGCGGGCGAGGTGTTTATTCGGGGCGAAGAGAGCGCCGGTGCCGAAGAGCGGGCTGTGCCCGCAGCCGCCGGGTGAGTCGCAACCTTGGGCGTTGGCCGTAGCGGCGCCGGCCACGGCGATCACGCCGGCGGCCAACAGTCGGATTGTGAACATGGGTCGAATCCTTTCGGGGTGGTGAACAATCCTTGTGATTTATCGCCGGGGTGCCGCGCCGCGTCCGCCGGCTTGAGGTCGCGAGAAGGTCGGTTGGTTCCCGACGCCCTGCGCCCCGCCGAAGCCGCCGCCGAGGGGCCGGCTGAATCCGCCGGCCGAGCTGGTGCCGGCGCCGCCGGAGCTGATGCCGGGGATGCGGTTGAAGTAGCCGCCCGTGCTGTTGAACGTGGCGACGTTGCCGGTCGGCGCGAGCAGGGATTCCTCCGTGAACTGGAGGGCTTCGTTGATCGACTGATTCTGCTGCGTGAGCTGTTGCTGCAGTTGGCCGAACTTTTGATTCAACTGCTGTTGAGGCCGGACGACGCCCAAATAGTTGAGGCCGGGACTGCGGTTGCCGCTGAGAAGGCCCAAGTAGGGGCTGAATCGCGGCCCGGAGCCACCGCCGCCGGGGACTTGGGGCTGGGCGGAGGCCCTCGGCAACTCCGAGGCGAGGCCGGCGAGCACCAAAACGAACGCGGCGGATAGGGATCGCTTCATCGGAAATCCTTTCAAGGGTGCGGAGAACGGGGTGGCGGATCCAGAATAGCCTTCTATTCCGAACACCGCATTCCGAATTCCGCACTTCGATGGGCTACCAACGCATCGACGGCGGGCGGGGTTCCCGTGAACCCGGCCCGCCGTCGGTGGTCGTTTCCATCGTTCCGATGCCGCTAGCTCTGCTACGACCGCACCGGGCTAACCCGGCCGGTGCGATCCTCTCGGCCGAATCATCCGACGTTACCGGATTCCGCCGCCGCCGATGCCGCCGAAGTTGCCTTGGAGGGTTTGGACGGTGGTCGCTCCGAGGAGCGCCGTCCCGAACACGCGTTCGATCGGGTTGAGCGCTCGACCCAGTTGCGTGTCGAGCTTGTTCAGCGGGTTGGCCATGATGAAGACACGGTCGCCGGGGAGAATCTGGTAATTCGACTTGCTCTGGGCCCGGCGGGTGACCCCCTTCCAATCGACGGGCAAGATTTGATCCTGCGTGGTCCCGGCCGGAGCGGGGCGGGCGATCCAGACCTTCTTCGACGACACGGCCGACAATCCGCCGATTTGGGCGATGCCGTCGAGGACGGTTTCGTTCCCGGTGATGGGCAGACGCACCACTTGCTCGCCGGCGCCAGCGAAGTCGGTGATGACGTAGTAGAATTTGCTGTTGAACGCTCCGACATCGACGGACACTTCCGGGCGGAAGAGCTTCTGCGACAATTGCGCTTCGATGGCCGCCTTGACTTGGGGCAGGGTCATCCCGGCGACGTAAACGCTGCCGTAGCTGCCGAGGCCGACGGTGCCGTCCGGGCGGACGAGGTGTTCCCCGCGGACTTGCTGAACGCCTTTGGATTGGGC
>JANOSQ010000021.1:0-4432 GCA_031415915.1 Fimbriiglobus sp.
AAGGCCTAGGCGGGCTTGGTCTGTCCAGAAAACTTCGGTCTGTCCAGAAAATATTGGGTCTGTCCAGAGGGGGGTGTGGGGTGTCGCGCTGGACAGACTCCGCTTCTGGCGCAATCTCGCATCGCTCACCGTTTCGTCACCCCGCGGCGGATAAACCGGATCGCCTCCGCCAAACTGTAGAAGTGCCGGCCGGCGGTCATCGTGGCCACTTCGTGCTCGTTGAGCGACGCCGCGAAAAGGTACAGGCACGTCGGCGTTTCCGGCCGGGCGGCGTCGCGTTCGATCAACTCGAAGTAGAAGGCGCCGAATTGGACGTCGAAACAGACGGTCACGTTCGACCCCTGCCGGACGGAACGGACGAGCGGATCGAGGTGGCCGAGATCGTGGAACAAGAGCTCGGCTTCCTTCCGCCAGAGTTCCTTCTGCTCCTCCACCGCTTTGTGCGGCTCCCGGTCGATGTCGTCGTTCTCCACATCCGGCAAGCGGTACAATCCCTTGCGGATGTCCCGGTTCGATGCCCCCTCGGCGACGATGGTGGTGACCCCGTTGCGCGCCTCGGCGAGGAAGGCGAAGTCGATGCCCCCTTTCCAGTGCGTGAAGTGCCGCAGGGCGCGCCGGTACTCCGAAATGTGGTTGTTCGGGTTCGCCGAAAACGTCCGCGGATCCCGCGGCAGATTCCACCACGTCCAGAGGTAAAGCAGCGCCAGAGCCAGTGCGAAGCAGGTGAACGACATCGCGCCGACGACTTCGGCCTTGGCCTTTTCTTCGTTGACGAGTTCCAGCAACAGTTGGACGTGAGTGCCTTGGTACTTCCAGACCGCCCGCAACAGCAAGGAGTAAGCGATGCCGAGCAACCCGAGCGCGAGCAGGGGCAAGAAGCGCCGGCCGGGGTTGATCCACTCCACGAGGGGCCGGCCGCTGCCGAAGGTCACGAGGTAGCTGAACAAGAGGTAAACGAGGGCGGCATACCCGAAGGCCTGCAGTAATTCTGGCACCGGCGCGACTCCCGAGCGGGGTAGCTATCGTAGGAGTGATTCGCCGGGGGATCATCGGGATTCGTTCACCAACTCCTTCCAGCGGCTGCGGACGCGCTCCGGCGGGGCGGTGCCGGTGACGCCGAGTTGCTGCACGGTGATCGACGCGATCAGGTTGCCGAACGCCGCCGCGTCTTCCAGCGAACATCCGGTGGCCATGGCACAGGCGATGGCGGCACCGCAACTGTCGCCGGCGCCGCAGGGGTCGATGCGGCCGGTCACCGGGTAGGCGGGAATATTCTTCACACCGGCCACGCCCGGTTCCGCCAGCGCGATGCCGGCCTCGCTTCTGGTCAGCAAGACCGGCGCATGCACGAGTTCCGCCAAAGCTCGGGCATCGCCGCCCGGCACCCAACGCTCCGCCTCGGCGAGGTTCGGCTTCACGCAGACGTGGCGGAAATTGCCGATCTGCTCCCGGCTGTCGGCGAGCGCAAACGTCTCGAACGTCTGCCGCGCCCCTTCGCAAATCCACTGTCGAACCTTCTCGGTGATGACCCCGCAATCGACTTCGCTCACTTGATCGAGGAAAAGCACCGCATCGAAGCTGGGCCAGAGTTCAGCAAGGCAGTCGATGATCCGCGTCTGCAACTCGACCGGTGTCGGCGTTCGGTTTTTGATGTCGAGCCGGTTCAACTCGCGGACCGCACCGCCTTCGTGCAGCATCGGTTTCGTGTACGTCGGCGTGCGGCGACTCGGTTCTCGCATTACGTACGAAGCATCGACCGCCGAAAGCTTTGCCAGTTCCTGCATCAGTTCGTAGCCTTCACCGTCATCGCCGATGATGGAAATCGGCACGATCCGTCCCACGCCGAGCGCCGCAAGGTTGTTCAACACCGTCCCGAGCGCTCCAGGGTACGAGCGGACGCCGGTGACCTGGTAAGCCGTCAGGCCCGTCTCCACCGAGGGTTCGTTGCGGGCCGCGTCGATGTCGAGGTAGCGGTCGAGGAACAAGTCGCCGACCAGCCCGATGGTCTTGCCGGGGAGGGCGGCGAGGATGCGGTCGATCCATTCGGTGGTGAGCATCGATTTATCCCCGCGGCCGTGCCAGTTTCACCAGCAATCGTTCCAACTGCATCCGCGGGGGCAACGGACTGCCCCCCTTCAAGCCGAGGTTGATTTCGATCAGCCACGCCGGGAGTTCCTGCAACCGGCGCATGCCGAGGTGCTTGATCTGCCGCTCGGCACTCTGCCTCGCCTGCGGCCAACTCGGCACGCCCGCGGCGTCCATCGCGGGGCCGAGCGATTGCCCCAGCGCCGCGTGCCGGCCGACGGTCGCCAACTTGCGCAGGTTCGAGGTCAGCGCCCCGAGGATCGCCAGCGGATCCTCCCCCTCGGCGAACAGTTGGTGCAGGATCGTCATGGCGACCTGCGGTTTGCCGTCGCCGATGGCGTCGAGGATTTGGAAGACGTTGGCCGCGCGGCTGCGGCCCACGAGCTTGAGGACATCTTCGCCGGCGATCTCGGCCTTGAGGCCGATGGCGACGGCGAGCTTTTCCAATTCCTGATCGAGCTGCCCCATCGAGGTGCCGACGAGTTCAAGCAGCATCATCGCAGCGTCGCGGCCCAGCTTCTTCTGGTGCCCGGCCTTCGCCCGACTGCAGCACCAATCGGCCAGCTTCGCGGGCGCCGGGGACTTGCAGGAAATCTTCGCACCGTCGGTCAGCGCTTTGGCCAGTTTGGTGGTTTCGGGGAAGGCTTTCACATCGAGAATGAGCACGCCCGCGCTGCTCGGTTTGGCGAAGTAGCGTTCGAGGCTTTCGCGGTTGGCCGTGACGAACGGGTCGGCCTGTTCGACGATCACCACGCGGCACGGGGCGAAGAACGGCAGCGTTTCCAGTTCGTTGCGGACGGTGCTGAGGTCGAGTTTGTCGCCGGAGTACGAACTCACGGCGAACTCGGGATCGCCGTCGCCGACGACCTTGGCGACGATGGCATCCCGGCAGGCGCGCTTGAGGAAGTCCTCGTCGCCGGCGAGGACGTAGATCGGCAGGCGGCTCGCCTTGGGGATCTTGTCGAGGAATGCGAGCGCGTCCATGAATCAAACTCTCCGGGCCGGCTCGGACAATCCTAGCAACCGCAACCGGAGCGCATTCAACGCCATTTTCACGGTGCGGCTTTGGACTTCGGTGCGGGTGCCGAACCAGCTGAACGGGAACACATCGCAACCCGCCGCATCCGCGACGGCGACGAAGACTTTGCCGACGTCCTCGCCGGCTGGCCCGGCATAGCCGGTGGTCGCCAACCCGAAGTCGGCGCCGAACTTCGCCCGCACCCCCACCGCCATCGCTTGCGCGACTTCGGCACTGACAGCCGTGTGTCGCTCGATCATCGCCGCGGGGACGCCGAGTTCGCGCGTCTTCACTTCGTTCGTGTAGGCCACGACCCCGCCGAGCAAGTGGGCGCTCGCACCGGGAACCTTGGCCAAGCTGCTCGCGACCTGCCCCGCCGTGATACTTTCCGCGGTGGCCACCGTCTTCCCGTGTTCCATCAGCAACTGCATGGTCGCATCGTGGAGTTCGACCCCGTCGGAGCCGAAGACCATTTTCCCGAGCCGCTCGCGGATGATCCGCTCCGTCGGCGCAATGAGCGCGTGGGCCGCGTCCAAGCTCGGGGCCTTCGCGAGAATCCGCAGGGAAATCACGGCGTCGCTGGCGGTGATGCCGACTTCGGGAACGGCCCCGCGTTTGGTCACGTCGCCGAGCATCTGCTCGATCTGCGATTCCCCCGCCCCGAAGGTGTTGATCTTCCGTTCGAGGAACACGCCACCCCCGCCGAAGCCGAGTGCCGTCAATCGCGGCGTCACCTGCTCGGTGAACATTTTGATCATTTCGGAGGGCACCCCCGGCATCGCCGCGACGACCTTGGAACCGAATGGCATCCAGATGCCGGGGGCGGTGCCGATGGGGTTGAGGATCGGCTCGCTACCGAGGGGGAACTGCGACTGCACGCGGTTGCGGTCGGGCATCACGCGGCCGCGTTTCGCGAACATCTCCCGCACTTGGGTGAGGCTCGGCTCGTGTTCGTACAGTTCGACCCCGGCGACCTTCGCCAGCATTTCGCGGGTCAGGTCATCGAGTGTCGGCCCCAATCCACCGGTGCTGAGCACGATGTCGGCCCGCTCCAGCGCTTGGCGGAAGACGATCACGTTGTCATCGAAGTCGTCGGCGACGGTGGTGTGGAAGCCGACGGCGATGCCCATCTCGGCGAGCCGCCGCGACAGCCACTGGCCGTTGGTGTCGAGGTTCTGCCCGGAAGTGATCTCGGTGCCGATGGAGACGATTTCCGCTTTCATAGTGGGGCAATTGTAGGGGCGAACGGGTAGAATCGAGTGACTCAACGGAGGAAGTCGCCATGCGCCGCTACACTGTCACCGCGATCGCCCTGCTTCTGATCCCGAC
>JANOSQ010000022.1:0-2919 GCA_031415915.1 Fimbriiglobus sp.
ACGGTTGACCGCGCCCGATTTGATCGGGGCCGTCGAGGCGTTCGACCGCGAGTGGCGACCCGACGCCATCCTGTTCGAAAGCAACGCGGCGTTCGAGGGGATCAAGGATCTGTTCGTGCGCCACGCGAGCTTCGGGCCGCGGATGATGGCGCACAAACAGCACCGCAACAAAGCGGGCCGCGTCGCGGCGTTCAGCGTCCCGGTGCAAAACGGGACGGTGCGATTGAAGGGGCATCAAGGAATCGCGGACGCGGGGCAGAGGGAACTCTACGAGGAGATGACCGGCTTCCCCTTTGTTGCCCACGACGACCTGCTCGACGCCACCGCCGCCGGGACGGAGCATTTGCTCGGGAAGCGCCAACCGCGGCTGTGGATGTAAGATACCGGAGCCACGGGCGGCCCGATCGAACCGAACACACGGGAGCGACGACCATGCGACCGACACTGACAGCCTTCGTTCTGATCTTCCTTGCTCTCCCTTCGGGTCGCACCTCAGCCGACGAGTTGCCGCGCCCGGCTGTCGAGGCCGGCGTCGATGTTCTGTCCGGTGAGGGGTTCGCCCGTCTCAAGGGTCGCACGGTCGGCTTGGTGACGAACCACACCGGCCGGGCCGCCGACGGCACGCCCACCATCGACCTGCTCTTCAAAGCCGACGGCGTCAAGCTGGTCGCCCTGTTCAGCCCCGAGCACGGCATCCGCGGTGAGGCCGATGAGAATGTCGGCGACTCGGTCGACGCCAAAACCAAACTCCCCGTCTACAGCCTGTATGGGAAGCGGCGCAAGCCGACAGCCGAGACTCTGAAGGGGGTCGACACCCTCGTCTACGACATCCAGGACATCGGTTGCCGGTTCTACACTTACATCAGCACGCTGGGTCTGGTCCTCGAAGCTGCCAAGGAGCACGGCCTGAGGGTCGTGGTGCTCGACCGCCCCAACCCGATTGGCGGGGTGGCCGTCGAAGGCCCCATCCGCGACGCCGGGCGCGGCTCGTTCGTCGCTTACCACGATCTGCCGGTTCGACACGGGATGACGATCGGCGAGCTGGCCGTGCTGTTCAACGACGAGCTGCGCCTCGGCGTGGACCTCGACATCGTCAAGGTGGCCGGCTGGCGGCGGGGCGACACGTTCGACGCGACCGGGCTGACGTGGCGGAACCCGTCGCCGAACATGCGCCACCTCACGGCGGCGCTCTTGTACCCGGGGATCGGCCTGTTGGAGACGACGAACGCCAGCGTCGGCCGGGGGACGGAGCGGCCGTTCGAGTGGGTCGGGGCACCCTGGATCGACGGCCGGCGGCTGGCGGCGGAGCTGACCCGGAGGAAACTCCCCGGCGTCCGGTTCGTCCCGGTGATGCGGACGCCGACCGCCTCGACGCACAAGGGGGCGGAGTGCGGCGGGGTGGACATCATCGTGTCGGACTGGTCGGCCGTGCGGCCGGTCCGGCTGGGGCTGGAGATCGCGGCCGCGCTGCGAACCCTGTACCCAAAGGAATGGGACGCGAAGAATTTCGACCGCCTCCTCGTGAACAAGGCGACGTACGACGGCGTGCTCGGCGGGACGGCGGTCGCCGACTTGGAGAAGGCCTGGGCACCGGGTCTCGACGCCTTCCGCAAACGCCGGGCGGCCGTCCTGCTCTACCCCGAGTGACCGAATGATCCGCACCGGCCTCGACGTTCTCCGCGGTGAAGGATTCGCCCGCTTTCTCGGACAGCGCGTCGGCTTGGTCACGCATGCGGCCGCATTGAGCGGCCCGCCTTGGACAAGCGCGGTGGAGTTGTTCTCCGCGGCCGTGGGGGTCGATCTTGCCGCGGTCTTCGGCCCCGAGCACGGCCTCACCGGGGAAGCCCAAGATTTGGTCGCGGTGAAGGAATCGCTTCCGAGCTTCACCAGCCTCTACGGCGATTCCTTCAACAGTCTGAAGCCGACTGCCCGACAACTCGCCGGGCTCGATCATCTCGTCATCGACTTGCAAGACGTCGGCTCGCGCTACTACACCTTCCAAGCGACCATGCTCTATTGCCTGGAGGCCGCGGCCGCGGTCGGCTTGCCGGTGACGGTCCTCGACAGGCCCAACCCCGTCGGCTGGTTGCCGGAGATCGAAGGCCCGCTCGTGCGCCCCGGCTTCGAGAGCTTCGTCGGCGTTCATGCGATCCCCACCGTCCACGGCCTGACCATCGGCGAGTTGGCGAAGCTGTATCAAGTCGAACGGGTGCCGTCCGCGAAGCTCGAAGTGATTCCGTGCGAAGGGTACCGCAGAAGGGATCGCTGGGAATGGGTGTTGCCACCGTCGCCGAATATGCCGGGCGCGGCGACGGCCTCGGTATACCCCGGCGGTTGCCTCTTCGAAGGCACGAACTTGAGCGAAGGCCGGGGAACGACCCGGCCCTTCGAGTTCATCGGTTTTCCCGGGCTGAACGCGAAGGACATCGCCCGGCGATTGAATGCGGAAGGGTTGACAGGAGTTGAATTCATTCCCGTCGAATTCCGACCGACCTTCCAGAAACACGCCGGTCGGACATGCGGGGGGTGCTTCGTCGTACCCACGGACCTCTCGCGATTTCAACCGTTGCGGACCGGTTTGGCGATGCTCCAAGCCTTTCGCGACGTCCTCGGGGATGCTTTCCGTTGGCGGACCGAACGATACGAATTCGTCGACCACATCCCCGCGATCGATCTCCTCTTCGGGAGTCATCGCGAACGCTTGGCCCTCGAAGCGGGTGTCCCTTGGCGGGCGATCGCGGCGGAGTGGGAATCGGACGAAGCCGTGTTTGCCGAACGCCGAACGCCGCATTTGCTCTATCCTGACTGACGCTCGTGGAGCGCTGGAGCTGATTTGTTAGCCGGACGCGCCGGCGACGAAGTCCAATCGCGCGAGGCGGAATGCTATGCGCACCGAGATTCATCCCTCCGTCGCCGGCG
>JANOSQ010000023.1:0-7131 GCA_031415915.1 Fimbriiglobus sp.
GCTGAACCGCACCTCCCCGGCTTTTCGTGTCGGGTCGCCGAATTCTTCCGGTGAGTCAGTCAGTCGAAGGTAATGTCATCCGGCCGACCGGATCAAGGCGCCAGTCGCGAGAGCGGGGGCATACCGCCGGCGGGTTGCGGCGTCGGTTGCGGCGTCGGCGGGTTCGGTTCCATGCCGGCGACGGGGGTCGTCGATTGGATCGAATCGGCCAGGCGCGGGGAACTCGGCGGGGTCGCCGGTTCGGACGGTGCCACCATCGGGTTGGCGACGAATTGCGGCGTCGGCTCGGTCGACCCGTCAAGGGTGAGCGCGAAGAGGCCGGCGGCGAGGCTACCGAGGCCGACCCAAACGGCGGGGTGCCCGCGGTACGACTTCGCCGGGAAGAGCCGGCGCAGCGCGGTCGGGAAGAGGCGATCTTGCACGCCGGCGAAGAGGCCGGGGCGGGGGCGGGGCACGGCGATGCCGGAGACGGCGGCGCTGAGGCGCACGGTTTCCCCCAGGGCTTCGCGGGCGGCGCCGTCGGTGGCCAAGCGCTCTTCGAAGGCTTCCGCGGCGGGGCCCACGAGTTCCCCGGCGGCGTAGCGCAGCGCCAGCAGGGCCAATTCGCCGGACGGTTCAAGGTGCGACATAGCGGGCCTCCCAGAGCGAGCGGAGCTTCTTCAATCCTTCGTGCATTCGGGCCAGCGCGGTATTGAGCGGGCAACCGAGGCGCTCCGCCACTTCGCGGAACCGCAGCCCTTCGAAAATCCGCAGGCGGATCACCGCTTGCTGGACCGCGGGCAATTCGTCGAGCAGTCCGCGCAGCAGTTGCGCGCGCTCCGCCGATTCGCAGGCATCCACGGGATCGGTCGTGCCCAGCAGCCCGTAGAGCCAGCGGTCGGCGCCGACGGCGGGGACGCGCTTGGCCCGGCGCTTCGCCAGCACGGCTTGCTGGTGGGCCACGGCGAAGAGCCACCCCCGGAGCGATTCGCCGGAGACGGCCTCGGATTTCCGCAGCGCTTGGATAAAGGTTTCTTGCAGCGCGTCTTCGGCGTCGTGCGGCCGGCGCAGCATACCGAGCAGGAACAGGTAAATGGGCCGCTCGTAGCGGGCGTAGAGCAGCGCCAAGGCGTCCGCATCCCCGTCGCGGAAGCGGGCCAGCAGCACCGCGTCATTGTCGGCGGGCATCGCGGGGCCGGCGGTCACTTCTTCTTCTTCCGTTTCTTGGGTTTTTCTTCTTCCTCTTCCTCTTCTTCCTCGTCATCCGCGTCGTCTTCCATTTCGTCCATCTTCTCGCCGGCGAGCTTTTTCACCGCGTCGTCTTCGCTCATTTGGTTCGGCCCGGCTTCCGGTTCGATGTAGCCGGCGATCACGCGCGGGTCTTTGAGGGTGATGATGCTGAAGATCCCGGCGAGCAGCGGCACCAAGCCGAACACGGCGCCGACGAAGGCCCACGGGTAGGAGCCGATGGTCGACATCTGATACGAGCCGTAGCAGACGATGCCGCCCCAGATGAAGGCGACGATGCCGAACAGGATGTAGTACATCGTCTCGGCGACTTCTTCGTCCGAGGGCGGGGCGTCGTTGAAGATGAGCGGCCAGAGGCCGAGGATGAACATCGCCAGACCGACGACCGACGTGAGTACCCCTTGGCCGAGGAGCAGCGTCGAGGGCATGACCATGAGCGCAGCCGCGGGGCCGCGGGCGCTGCGTTTGAATTTGTCGCGGACGGCGCCGAACACCGGCTTGTTCTTCTGAGCCAGCTTCAGTTCTTCTTCCGATTCCTTCACGACGCCGTACGGGTTGACATCGTCGTCGTCGTCCGCGAGCGGGATCGGCGCCGGCGCGGCCGCCGTGAGCTTCGGCTTCGCCGCGACCGGCACGCGCTTCGGGATCGCCTTCGGCTTGTCGTCGTCCGCCATAGTATTTCCCGCCCACTACTCGTCGGTGCTCTCCGGCATCGTACCGAATCCTTCCGGCTTTTGCCAGACGCTCAGCACGGCCGCTTGGCCGAGCACGCGGACTTTCAATTCCCGCGTCGCTTTCCAGTCGAACGGCTTGACCGCGGCCCGCAGGTCGTCTTGCTCCGCGACCAGAATGACCGCCCGGCCGCCCGGTTTCAACACGCGATCCCATTCCTTGGCCAAGTCGGCGTAGAGATCGGGGATCTGTTCCGGTTTCAACATCTGCTTGCCGAAGGGGGGATTGCAAACGATCCGATCCACACACTCGCCCGACAGCGGGAGTTCCATGGCGTCCCAGCGTTCGATCACGGCACCGCCGCGGTTGCCGAGGTTCTCTTTGGTGCAGTAGACGGCGTTGGGGTCGATGTCGCCGCCCAAATACTTCACGTCGCGCATCCGCCGCTGTTCGCAAAGGGCGATGGCCTCGGCGAGGATCGTGCCGGCTCCGCAGAGCGGGTCGAGCACGGTCATGCCGGGGGCGATCCCCGCGAGGCGAACCATGGCCGCAGCGACCGTCGGCCGCAGCGACGCCGCGACGTGGTCGGTCTTATACGTCCGGTGGCGCATGGTGCGATCCGACAGTCGCAGGCCGCTGACGGCGGTCTTGCCGGTGATCGTCATCCAGATTTCGAGCCAAGCGTTCTCCTCGGCGGGGAGCCAACCCGCGGGGATGATGCCGTGCAGGCCATCGGCCATGGCGTCGAGGGCATCGACGCGGCGATAGCCGTGTTCGCCGGTCATCTGGGCCACGAGGTGGAAGGTCGGCTTCCCCTTCACCTTCGGCCGGATGGCGTGGTGGAGGCGGAAGAGCTGCGGCCAATCGGGCTTCTTCGCCGTCCACTTCTTGATCTGCTCGAGGTCGCCGGCTTTATACGAGAGCGATCCGGTGCCCCAGGCGAGCAGGTAAATGTCTTCGGTCGTTCGGAGTTTCAACACATCCGCATCGATGGAGCGCAGGCGGAAGACGACCACGCCGCGCTCCGTCCGTTTGACCTCGCCTTGCAAGTCGCGGGTGATTTCGTCCGCGGCGATCGACTCCAACCCCGGCTGCACGTGGGCGTACAGGGCGGGCAACTCTGCATCGGCATCGGGGGGGCGGCGGGCCACGGAACACTCCACGGAAGCGGAACGGGTATTGTAGCAGCGGGGCGAAAGTCGATCGTCGTATTCCGGAATCGGCGGAACGATAGAGTAACCCGGAGGATTCCGCACCCCGACCCCGGCCCGTTCGCATGGATCGCGATTCGCTGACCCAGTCCGAATTCGAAATCGACATCCGCGATCTCCGCCCGCGCGGCCTCGGCAGCACCCTGCGCCACACCACGTTCCGCTCACTCAAGCACCGCGATTACCGCCTCTATTTCTTCGGGCAACTCGTGTCGTTCATCGGCTCGTGGATGCAATCCGCGGCGCTGATGTGGCTCGTCTTCGAACAGACCAACGACGCCCTCTGGCCGCCGCTGATGCTCGTGGCGACCGTCGGGCCGACGCTGCTCCTCGCCCCGCTCGGCGGGATGCTGGCGGACCGCTTCCCCAAGAAGAAGATCATCGCCCTCGCCCAGTTCGGTTTCCTGCTCAGTTCCCTCGGCTTGATCCTGCTGCTCGCCACCGGGAACGCGGTGCCGGGCGTCCTGCTGATGGTCGCCTTCACCAACGGCTTGATCCAATCCGTGGACATCCCGACGCGGTTGGCCTTCGTGCCCGATCTGGTGCCGAAGAAGGACCTCATCAACGCGGTCTCGCTCAACGCGCTGCTCTTCAATTCGGCGCGGGCCATCGGCCCGGCCCTCGCGGGGGTCGTCTTCCTCATCGCCGACCGCTGGCCGAGCGGCCCGCCCGTGTTCATCGGTTCGCTGGTCTGCTTCGCGTTCAACGCGATCACCTACGGCGCGGTGCTGGCGGCGCTGCGTCGCATCCGCGTCGGCGGGGAACCATTGCCCCACGGGGAACGCGCCGGCCTCTTCGCGGGTGTGGCGTACCTGCGCGAGCACCCTCGTCTCGCGGCGCTGCTGGGCCTCACGGGGTTGCTCTCCATCTTCGGTTGGCCGGCGCTCACGCTCTTCCCGGCCTACACCAAGTTCGTCCTCGGCCACGCGGAGAAGGAGTACAGTTTGCTCGTCAGCGCCCTCGGCTGCGGGGCGCGGGTGGGCGCGCTCACCACCGCGACCTACGGCTCCGTGAAACGACGGGGACTGTTGCTGGTCGTCGGCGCCGCGCTGACCGCGCTCGCCCTCTTCGGCTTGTCGTTCGCCAGTACCATCCGCCCCGCGGCGCTGTGCGCGGCGCTACTGGGCTTCGGCCTGATCTTGTTCCTCAGCACGGGCCAATCGACGCTCCAACTCAGCGTGGACGGTGCCCGCCGCGGCCGCGTGATGGCCCTGTGGGCCATGACGCTGAGCGCGAGCGCGCCCCTCGGCCACTTGATTGCCGGCTTCGCGGCGAGGGTCTATCCGCTGCCCGACGTGCTGCTGGTGATGGGCACCGGCGCGGGGGTCACGGTGCTGCTGGTGGCCGCATTGGCGAGAACGGGGTTGAAGCGGGGTTGAAGCGGGGGTCGTGTTAATCGAGACGAGCCGGACGCGTCAGCGACGGATGGCCCGGCGAGAATTTCACCTTCGCGGAGTCGGATTGGTCCGTCGCTGACGCGTCCGGCTCGTAGTGCGTACTCCCGATCCGCCGTCGGCCTCATTTGTCGAAGAGCCGCAGCATCGCGGGGATGCCGTCGGCGAAGGAGACGCCCGGCAGCGCCAAGGTGACCCATTCGCGATCCGACCCCATCGCGATGCGCGTGTCGGCGAGTTTGGGCCTCGAGCGCGCCTCGAACTCGGCGGCGGCGATCGGGTCGGCGAAGCGGACGTTCGCGTGCGCCGCCAAGTCGGGGGTCAACGTCAAGCCCATGGCCACGGCCCGGATGCCGGTCAAGCGCTTCGGCAATTCCGGCTGCTGGAGCATCGGGGCGATGAGCTTGAGCGCCGGCAGGTTGGCCCAATCGCGGTCGTCGATCGCGGCCCAAGCGAAGCTCGCGGCGTCGATTCTCCGGATCGAGTCGCGCAAACTCGCCGAGATCCGATCCGCGTTTTCCGCCGGCTTGGCCATGCGGTCGAGCGTGTCGGAGTCCGTCGAAAACAGGTAGATCTTCTCGTCGACTCGGTGCATTTCCATCGGCAAAAGTACCCCCGGCAGTTCGACCTTGGCCCGCCCCGGTTTGTCGGCGTCCTGCCGAAGTTTCAGCGCTTCGCGGAACTGCCGTTCACTGGTGATCGGTTCGTTCAAGATCAACACCAGCGCCAATCGCGGGATCGGCGAGTCGGCGATCGATACGCCGAACACGATGTGGTCGATGCGCTCGAAAGGGATACCGGCGTTCTTGAGGCCGACGAAGAACCCGGTGGGCAGGCCGAAGTCGGCGAGGATCGCTTCGGGCGATTTTCCGATGCGCTCGCCGTATTGAATCAGGGCCGAGGGTTGGAGTGCCATGGCCGCGTTCGTCTCGGCCGGCAGGTAGAGCATCCCGGGTAGGGCGTAGGGCGGGCGGGTCGGCGGCGGTGCCCGATCGGTGGTGTTCGTGTTCCCCGGGGGAACGGGAGCGGTGTAGTACCAGATGCCCAAGCCGACGAGCGTCGCGATCAACAGCACCAATGCGACGACCATGGCCGGGCGGGGGCCGGTCGGCGCCGTTTCCACCGGGCCGGCTCGCAGGGTGGCATCCGGGGCCGGGCCTGCGGTCGCCGGCAGCAACTTCGCGGGGATCGCTTCGCCGCAGCGCGGGCAGACGATGCGGCCGGGGATGGTCGGCGCATCGAACGACGTGTTGCAGAACGGGCACGTCAGCACGGTCAATCCTCGGGAACCGGTTTCGGCGCGGCCGGCTTGGCCTTCTCCGACGGTTGGAACGACAGGAAGAAGCGCTGGACGTACCAGATTTGCGGCATCATGTTCTGCCCTTGCGCCCCGAGGACATAAACGCGCGGCCCGGCGAGGATCACCCGCAGCACGGTGACGCGCTTCATGAGCTGACTGCCCTGTTCCAGTTGCACATCGAGGGCGGGGAACCCGGCGTGCGTGGTGATTTGCCGCTGCACGATTCCCCCGGCCGCGAGTCCGGCGACTTCGGTCTTCACCAAGGCTTCCAAGGCCGCGTCGGCGTCGCCATCTTTGGTCTTCGCGGGCTTCGGCGCGTCGTAATACTTGACGAAGAATCGCATCTCGCCCAAGTCGCGGCGGGCTTCCATCCCCTTCACGACGGCCCCTTTTTCACCGGTCTGGGTGAAGGGCTGCGGATCCGCGGGGAACTCGATTTGGAACTTCCCGTCCTCCGATTTGTGCGGGGTCATCGGCGGGTTGTAGACGGTGTACGAAAGCAACCCGCAACCGAGCCCCAAGCCCCCGCAGACCAGCAGCGTGCCGAAGAGCAGGAACCAGACGATGCCGTTGCCGCGCTTGGCGGGTCGGCGATCGCCGTCGTCCGGATCGCGCGGGCGGAGTTGCGGGGCGGCGCGCGACGGCCGGGCCACGGGCGCTTCCGCGCTCGGACTTTCCGGCACCGCGAAGACGGTTTGGCAGGTGGCGCACTTCACCGAACGCCCGCGGAACTCGCTCGGCACATCGAGCTGATCGCGGCAATTCGGACAGGTGACGGCGTCGGTCATGCGGGTGATCCGGCGAAGGGGCGGGCGGCGTCCCTACAGTTTACGCACGGAGGGGCTAAACTGTCCGCACAGTTCCCGGAGTTCCCCCGTGGCCGACGCGCCGAGTTTGCCGCAGCAGTTGAAACAATACCTCGACGCGCTCCGCGCCGCCGGCATCGACTTCGTGTCCAAGGCCGGGCCGCCCCCCTTCGTGAAGGCGGCGCCGAAAGCGGTCGCCTCCGCGGAACCCATCGATCCGCTCGCCGAACGGCGGCGCGGGTTGAAGCTCCTCGCGGAGGAAATCAAAGACTGCGCGAAGTGCTTGGAACTCTTCTCGACGCGCTCGCAGACGATCTTCGGCAGCGGCCCCATCGGGGCGGCGGTCGCGTTCTTGGGCGACGGCCCGGACTCCGCGGACGACCGCGTGGGCCAACCCTTCGTCGGTGAATCCGCGGCGTGGTTGAATCGGGCGCTCGAAGTGCTGGGGTTGAGGCGCGATGAAGTCTACCTGTTGAACGCGACCCGCTGCCGGGCGCCGAAGCGGTTCCCCTCGGCGAAGG
>JANOSQ010000024.1:0-5675 GCA_031415915.1 Fimbriiglobus sp.
TCTGCGGCCTTGCTGATCGTTCACCATCGATACTCCAAGAATCGTTGCTACACCCGTGAGAAGCTTCTCATGTTCTTTTCAGAATCTTCCGGCTACATTCTCACCTCCTCCCCGGAACCCCCACTTTTGGTGACACCATGCCCCTGCGCCGCACCTTGGCCGCGTTGTTCCTGCTGATCCCGGTCGCGGGTCTTTTCGCCGCCGATGAACCGACCAAAGACGAAGCCGCCGGGTTCAAAACGGTGAAGACCGCGATCCCGGCCGACCCGAAATCGTTCAAGACCGAGGCCATCACCAAACCGGTCGCGCCGGGTTACTTGGGGCTCGAAGTCGTCGCGGACAAAGCGGGTCTTCCCGTGGTCGGCGAGATCGCGCCGGCTTCCCCGGCGTTCGATGCGGGACTCAAAACCGGCGACGCGATCAAGAAAATCGGCGCCGACGCGGTGACGAACTTGATCCAAGCCAAGGATCACCTCCGCGGCTTGCCCGTCGGGGAAAAGCTGGCCATGGTCGTCGAACGGGCCGGCAAACCGACGACCCTCACTGTGACGCCGAAGGCCGCGAGTAAGCCGATGTCGAACGCGGCCGTAGCCCCGGCCCGAGCCGTAATGGGGGTGATGTCTGGCGAATTGAAGAAGACCGGCGGCGTCGAGATCTCGGAAGTCACGGCCGGCGGCGGCGCCGACAAAGCGGGCGTCAAAGCCGGGGATATCCTCCTCAGCATCGACGAGAAGAAGATCGACGAAGCCAACCCTCTGCGCGACATGCTCAACGCGAAGAAGCCGGGCGACCTCGTGAAACTGGCCATCAAGCGCGGCGACAAAGATTTGGAACTCCGCGTCACCCTGCAAGGCGATGCCCCGATGACCGGCGGTCGCCCCACCGCGGGTTGGGACGACCGCCTGCCGAACGCCTGGAAACGCAAGGACTACAAGCTCGCGGTCATCGGCATCGAATACCCGGATGTGAAGCACAACGAGAAGATCGAAGACAAGGATTGGGAGTCGTCGCTCTTCAGTTCCGGCAAATACACGGATAAGAGCGCGACCGGCCAGAAGGCTCACGGGAGCATGGCCGACTACTACAAGGAGATTTCGTACTCCACGCTGAAGGTCGAAGGCAAGTTCGCGGGCTGGGTCGAAGTCGCCAAGAAGCGAACCGAATACACCACCGGCAGCGGCGTCGCGACGCGCGAGAAGACCGCCCTGCTCACCGAATCGATGGACAAGCTGCTCGCCAAGGACAAGGACGCGCTCAAAGACATGGACGGCGTCTTCTTCCTCTTCGCCGGCGGGCGTGTGCCGAACGTCACGCGCGGTAGCCTCTACTGGCCGCACCGGGCGAGCGTCTCGCACAGCAACAAGCGCTGGCCCTACTTCATCGTCCAAGAGGGCGGCGACCGCATGACCGACATCAGCGTCTTCTGCCACGAATTCGGCCACATGCTCGGCCTGCCCGACCTCTACTCGCGCCCCGAAGTCCCAGGTATGGAAGGCGTCGGCGTCTGGTGCGCCATGGCGAACCAACTTCCCAACGGCCGGCCGCAGCACTTCTCCGCGTGGAGCAAGGAACAACTCGGCTGGGTGAAACCGACGATGATCGACCCCCGCGTGAAGCAAAAACTCGTGCTCTCGCCCATCGAAGACAGCAACGGCGAATGCTTCAAGGTGCCGATCAAAGCCGACGGCAGCGAATACCTGCTCTTGGAGAATCGCAAGAAGAAAGGGTTCGACACCGAACTTCCGGCGGAAGGGATGCTGATCTGGCGCGTGATGCCGGGCAACGGCACGCAGAAGGTCTTCTTGGAAGAATCGCACGGCGTCGAAGGGCCGAGCGGTCCGCGCTCGTTCAGCGGCGCGGTGCCCTACCCCAGCCCGGCCAACGACAGTTTCACCCCGTTCACGACCCCGAGCAGCAAGAGCCAAACCGGCGGCGGCTACGAAGTCCACATCACCAACATCAAGCGGCTCAGCGACGGCCGAGTGAGCTTCCACATCGGGTACGAGTACCAGTGATCGGACTGACTGTCAGTCACGGACACGGCCTCGATGAAGCTGGAAATTTCCCCGGATTCTTCAACCTGTCGGAAAAATCGTCGGGTATCATGCACCCGAAGATTCATACTGCGGAGGGAGAATGTCGGATCCCCTTCTAATTCCGATGGCACCCGACTCGCACAACACCGACGGTGTCACGGCCGAATGGGTGCCGGCTCCGAGTCCCTTGATTGCGCCGGGTCAGGACGCACCGACGGCGACGTACCAACCGCTGCCCACCTCCGGCCCGCAGAACCCCCTCCGCCAAACCTTGGCCCACGATCCCCAACTGGCAAAAGCGAATCCGCAATTCCCGGAGCTGCCGGGCATGACCGTCGTCGAGTACCTCGACAGCGGCGGCATGGGGCACGTCTACCTCGCCGAACAGGATTCTCCCAGGCGCGCCATCGCGGTGAAGATCGCCACCACGGCGAACCGCGGCGGACTCGTGCCGCGCGAGCGCTTCGACCGGGAAGTCCGGGCGTTGGCCGGCGTGGTTCACCCGAACATCATCCCGATCTACTCGACGGGGGACTGGCACGGATTCCCCTATTACACGATGCGCTACCTGCCGGGCGGGCCGCTTTCCAAGCAGATCCACCGTTTCGCCGGCGATCCGCGCCGGGCCGTCGAATTGATGCGGAAAGTGGCCGCCGGCTTGCAAGCCCTCCACGAACACGGCGTGATCCACCGCGACTTGAAGCCGCACAACATTCTCCTCGATTCCGACGATGAACCGCTGATCGCCGACTTCGGGCTGGCGAAATGGGTCGACGGCTCATCGTCGGATCTCTCGATGAGTGCCGCGGCGCTGGGAACCAAGTATTACATGTCCCCCGAGCAGTCGCTGGGTCGAAAAGACGACTACGGCCCGCCGACCGACATCTGGTCGTTCGGCGTGGTGCTCTTCGAACTGTTGACCGGCACCCGCCCGTTCCGCGACGAGATTTCTCCGGATGTGATGGATCAAGTGCGGCGTTACGAACCCGTCATTCCGGATACCGTGCCGGAGGGCTTAGCGACGATCATCCAGAGGTGCTTGCGGAAGTTGCCGGGGGATCGGTATCCCGATGTCGCCCAATTGGCTGCGGACTTGGACCGCTGGCGGGACGGTCAACCGATCGCGGTGGTTCCGGCGGCTGCCCAGGGGAGGCGCTTGCGGCTGCGGCCCGGTTTGGCGGTCGCCGGCATCGCCTTGTGCCTCGGACTCACCGCGCTGGTGGCCATCGTTTGGTACGAGGTCAGTTCCCGGCCCGGCATCATCGCGCAACGACTCCGCAACGGCGAGACCGTCACACTCATCGGCAGCGACGGGATGCCGGCCTATCCGACCCGGACGATTCCGGGCACGACCAACCAACTCGGATTGAACAAAGACGGTTTCGCCGAGTTGAACAGCGCGAGCGTGGCGGGGGTCGAGTTGTCGGACGAGGAACTCCCTTGGCCCATCCGCTTTCGGGCGGAATACGAAATCCGCACCGCGACGGACGAGCATGCCCACGCGGGCATCTTCTGCTCGCGGATCGCGGACGGGAACCGCACCACGCTCGTGACGCTCGGTCATCTCACCCGAAAGGAAAAGGCCAATATCGGCGTTTCCCGCAAAGAATTCGCCGCCTTTGAGTCTTGGGACTGGGTTGGGAAGCCGCGGGCCACGTTCCGTCGCCAAGAGGCCGCGGAACGCTTCAACCTGTTCGAGCCAGGAACCGTCGAGCCGAGGGAGTGGAAGTCGGTCGAGATCATCGTTCACGCCGGCAAACTCGAAGGGGTTTTCATGGGCAAATCCGTTCTGCCATTCGAGTATTCCGAAAATTCCCTGATCCGATTCGGCCCCGGACTGGGGGTCTATTGCCACCACGCGGAAGCCATCTTCCGCAATGTCACGCTGGAACCGTACCGCCCTTGATGCTCCGTTTCATCCGTCCGATTCACCCTCAATTTTAGGAATTCGCCATGCCCCGCGTCACGCTCTCGATCGGTGCCATCACCCCGTTGAATAATACCGGGAAGATCCCCTCGACCACCCCGCAAATCGAAGTGCAAATCACGACTTCGGATCCGACGCTCCCCCATTGGGCCGAGGTGTTCTATGACCTCCCCCATACGCTCCCGGTCTCGGACACGGTTCCCGATACGAGTCGGGGTAACGTCTACTTCCCGGCCGGATCGACCGGCTCCACCACCAGCTTCGCGAGATTGAAGCCGCCGCCCGTCCCCGCACCCGCTGGCCGGACCTACATCCTCACCGTCTGGGTCGATGGCGACATCAACAAACGCTATCTGGGACAGGCCACCGACAACGACATCGCTGAGAAGTTCGTCTACGTGGATCAGATCATCGATCCGCCCATAGGCACTCCTCCGCTTCCCCCCGCTTGACTTGTCTCGGAGGGCGACCTCGGGCGACCGTTCCCGTTTCGCCCTCGCAGCGAGGGCTTCATTCCGTACACTGGACGGTTGCCGTACCACGCACCCGCATGAAGCCCACTACGCCCTATGAAGCGCACCGACATCCGCAACGTCGCCGTCATCGCCCACGTCGACCACGGCAAAACCACCCTCGTCGATCAGATGCTCCGGCAGTCCGGCCTCTTCCGCAGCGAGGAACTCGACAAGCTCGTCGGGGGCCAGCACGGCCTCATCATGGACAGCAACGACCAAGAGCGCGAGCGCGGCATCACCATCTTGGCCAAGAACTGCGCCATCCGCCTGGGCGATGTGAAAGTCAACCTCATCGACACGCCGGGGCACGCCGACTTCGGCGGCGAAGTCGAGCGGATCCTGAAGATGGCCGACGGCGTCTTCTTGCTCGTCGATGCCGCCGAAGGCCCGTTGCCGCAGACGCGGTTCGTCCTCCGCAAAGCCTTCGCCTGCGGCCTCAAGCCGATCGTCGTCATCAACAAGATCGACCGGCCCGACGCCCGCATCGACGAAATCCATTCGATGGTGTTCGACTTGTTCATCGAACTCGGCGCCACCGAAGACCAAGCCAACTTCCCGGTGATCTACGCCTCCGGCCGCAACGGTGTGGCCACCACCGACATGGCCGTCGAACCGAAGGATCTCACGCCGCTGTTCACCGCGATCCTCGATACCGTACCGCCCCCGGAAGGGGATGACTCCGGCCCGCTGCAAGTGCAGATCATGGCGTTGTCGTACTCCGAGTTCGTGGGCAAGATCGCCATCGGCAAAGTCTTCAGCGGCAAGATCCGCAAGAACCAGCGCGTGACGGTCGTGAAGCAAAAAGACGGCTCGACCTTCCCGGACGTCATCGTCCAAGTGCTGGAATTCGACCGCTTGGCCCGCCGCGAAGTCGACGAGATCCGAGCCGGCGACATTTGCAGCATCGTCGGCATCGACGACGCCGACATCGGCGACACCATCTGCGACTTCGAAAATCCGCTCCCCATGGAGCCGCTGACCATCGACGAGCCGACGCTCGACATGCTCTTCAAGGTGAACGATTCGCCATTCGCCGGCCAAGACGGCAAACCCTGCACGAGCCGGGAACTGCGCGATCGCCTCGATATGGAACTGCAAGCCAACGTCGCTCTGCGCGTCCGTCCCGGCGAGCGCGAGAGCGAATTCATCGTCAGCGGTCGCGGCCTACTCCACCTCGGGGTGTTGCTCGAATCGATG
>JANOSQ010000025.1:0-3862 GCA_031415915.1 Fimbriiglobus sp.
GATTCTTCGCCGGTGTAGCTGATGCGGTACAGCCCCGCTTGGTTGTTCCGGCCGCCGATGGTCACGTACATCGCCCCGTCGTCGCCGATGACTGTGTCGGTCACGTTCCACGGTTTCTTGGGCGACTTGCCATCCAAGCCCTTTGGAGCGACGAAGTTCTCGAACGTCGCCGTGTAGCTCGAACCCTTCGGCGTCAGATGCACGGCCATCAATCGGCCGTAGGACCAATCGCAGATGAAGATGGCACGCTGGTACTTCGCGGGGAACTTCGCCCCAATGCCGTTGCCCACACCCGTCGGCGAGCCGATGCCGATGTTGGCCGTCGGCGGCAGGTTGTCCGGGTAGTAGTCGGGCCAGACGCCCGTGCCGGAGCGCCAGCCGTGCTCGGAGCCGCTCGTGCAGTGGTTCACCCGCGTCGGCCGATACCAAGGCATCCCCCAGTCCCATTCCATGTCGCTGTCGAAGGTGAAGAGTTCACCGTCGGTGTTGAAGGCGAGGTCGTAGGCGTTGCGGAAGCCACCGAGGACGAGTTCCCACTTCTTGCCGTCGGCATCGGTGCGGACGACGTAGCCACCCGGTGCGAGAATCCCCGCGGCGTGGCCGTTGCCGTCCCACTGACGCGGGAGCAAGTGGTCTTCGCGGTAGTTCTTGTACTGCGAACCCGGATCGAGGCCGTCGAGCACTTTCGTGTGGTTGCCAATCATCGCGTAGATCTTGCCGTCCTGGCCGAGGGCCAAGCCGTGGGCGCCGTGTTCGCCACCGGAGCCGAAGATTTTGAACGGCTGCACGTCGAACTCGCCGACGGTGCCCGACTCTTTGCAGCGGTAGATTCCGTACCCCTTGGGGCCGGCGCCCATGACGTACAGGCTGTCGTAGGCGTACAGGATGCCCATGAGTTCCGTGACCGGCAGCTTGAGCTTCTCGGTCGTTTCGACCTTCCCGTCCTTGATCGTCATCCGCAGCGTCGGCTGCCCGCCCTGTCCGCCGATGATCAGCCGGCCCTTGTTGTCCTTGCCGAGGTTGATCCACGACCCTTCGGTCTTGGCATCGGCACTCGCGAGGAGTTCGACGGTGAAGCCGTCGAGGGCCTTGAGATCGGCGGCCGCGGTCGCCGCGGCTTTGGGCTTCGGCTGTTGGGCGTGGGCCAACGGCGCTAAGGCGAGGCAGGCCGAAAGGAGAATGGGCAGTCGCAACACGGGGTGAACCTTTCTGCGAGGTGGGCGGGAGGCGGGTAGTGTAGCACAGCGCCGAACGAATCGAGAAGCCCGGTGGTCTGGTTCCAGAAGTTGACCGCTCCTGCGCCGGGCCGAGTTCGCGAGGCCCGACACCGGGAGGCGGGTCTAAGACACGGATTGTTGGTGCGGGAACAGACAAGACTAACCACAGAGGCACAGAGACACAGAGAAGGAATGAACCAGAGGGAATGAAAGATGGGTGAGGCCGAAGGATGGCAATCCGCCCCACCCGTCTTTCTATGCTCCCGCTCAATCTTCTCTGTGTCTCTGTGCCTCTGTGGTTAGTCTTCTTCCGTCTTTTCCTTAATGACTTCACCCTTCACCCGGAACAGCAGCAGGTTCCGGCCATACTTGCGTTTGTCCCACAGTTCGGAGTCGGGCAGTTCGTCGAGCGGGAAGCCGTCCTCGGCTTGGAGGATCAGTACGCTCTCGTCCGGTGCCTTTGCGAACAGGCTCATCGTGAAGTCGAGGAATTCCTTCGCTTTGGCGGCGTCGAGGTCGGGGAAGGGGGGGCTGAGAAACAGATTCACCGGGACGCCCTCGGTGGGAATCCAGCGTTCGGCCCAGCGGTAGGCATCGGCCCGTAGCACTTGGGCTTTGTCCGCGATTTCGAAGCGGTCGATCTCTTTTTGAATCGCCGCGGCTTGCTTCGAGTCGCGCTCGATCAGCCTCGCCGAACTCGCCCCGCGGCTGACCGCTTCGATGCCGACGATGCCGGTGCCGGAGAAAATGTCGTAGAAGATCCGCCCCGGCACGGCGTTGCCGAGGATGCTGAAGAGAGCCTCGCGCACCATCTGAGGCGTCGGGCGCATCTCCTCGTGTACGAACACGGTGATCTTCCGCCCGCGCAGGCTACCCGCGACGATTCGCAATTCCGTCTTTTCCATAACCGCATTGTACGGGGTCGGCTTCTGGTATCATCGGCGACCATGAACCAGACCCCCACCAGCTTGCTCCGCGTCCTCGGACCGTGGATGGCGACCGCCATCGTCGTCGGCACCGTCATCGGGTCCGGGGTCTTCAAAAAGTCGCAAAAGGTCGCGGAGAACGTCCCCGAGTTCGGCCTCGCCATGAGCGTCTGGGTCCTCGGCGGCGTGCTGGCGATGCTCGGGGCCTTCGCCATCGCCGAGGTCGCCGTGCTCTTCCCGCGCGCCGGCGGGAACTACGTCTTCCTCCGCGAGGCCTACGGCCGCATGGCCGGGTTCCTGTGGGGTTGGGTCGAATTCTGGATCATCCGCTCGGCGTCGATCGCCGCGCTGGCGGCGATGTTCAGCGAATCCTTCCACGATTTCCTCCGCGGCGCACTGCACGGGGACTCGAAGGTCGAAGTCCTCGGATTCTGGCCCCGGCAACTGCTCACGGCGTGCGTCATCCTCGGTCTGACGGCGGTGAATATCCGCGGCACAAGGATCGGTGGCGGCTTGCAGGTGGTGGTCACGGCGGTGAAGGTCGCCTCGCTGCTGCTGTTGATCGTCTTGCCGTTCGCCGTGTTCGCCGCCGTGTCGGAGCCGACCCACCCGCCGACGACCGCACACTTGTCCCCGACGTGGCCGGGGGGTTGGTTCGGCGTCGATTGGGCGAATTACGGCGCGGCGCTGGTCGGGGTTCTGTGGGCCTACCACGGTTGGATGAACATCGGCCCGGTGGCCGGGGAGGTGGTGCGGCCGAATCGCAATATCCCGCTCGCGCTTTTCGCCGGGATCACACTGCTCATCCTGCTCTATTGCGGGGCCAACCTCGGCTATTACCTCGTGATCCCGCGCGATCAGATGAAAGAGTTGAAGGACACAACCGTGGCGACGGAGTATTGCCTGCGGCTGCTCGGCCCGGTCGGTGCGATGTTGGCGTCGGCGATCATCATGACGTCGGTGTTCGGGTCGCTGAACGGCAACCTGCTCGTCGGCCCGCGCGTCTTCTTCGCCATGGGGGCGGATGGGCTCGCCCCGCGGTTCCTCAATCGGCTGCACCCGCGATGGGGTACCCCGGCCGCGGCGACGCTCGTGCTGGCGGGGTGGTCGTGCCTGTTGGTCATCGGCTTGGGGGCACTCTTGCAATCGGAGCTGCCGCTGTTCGACACGGCGGTGATCGGGGCGGATGGGAAACCGGTGAAGAAGTCCCCGTTCGACGTCGTCACCGACTTCGCCATCTTCGGCTCGGTCGCCTTTGAAACATTGGCCGTGGCGTCGATCTTCGTCTTCCGCCGGCGGATTCCCCCGACGCCGGAGAATCGCCCCTACCGCTGCTGGGGCTACCCCGTCGTGCCGGCGCTGTACATCTTCATCATGGCCGCGGTGCTCGGGAACATGTTCTACAACCCCGCCCAGCGCAGCGAAGCGATGATCGGCTTCGGGTTCATCGCCCTCGGCGCGCTCGTGTATGCGCTTGTGTACCGCAGCACTGTTCCACCGGTTGAATAATCCCTTCTTCGGGCCTGAAAGGCACGTTCTGTCCGCCCGGGTCGGAGCCGCTGCGGCGGAGGCCCGGGTCACAGACATTGATAAATCATCGGGCCTGTAAGGCCCGTTCACGGCAAACATGAACCGACCTTTCAAGTCGGAATCCGGGGGTGGCCGTCGATCCCGGGCCTCCGCCCCGTGCTCTCGCTGCGCTCGCGGATCGTCGCGCTC
>JANOSQ010000026.1:0-2841 GCA_031415915.1 Fimbriiglobus sp.
GTAGCACGGGTTCCCGGCCGCGACGATCGGTTCCACACAGCCGGCCGTCGCCACTTGCACCAAGCCCGCCCCGCCGCGCAGGGCGGCCCGACCGCACAGGATCGCCGCGCCGGACATCCCGCGGTTTCCCGCGACGACGAGTACCCTTCCGTAGGTGCCCTTGTGCCCGTCGCGGGAGCGTTGTGGCAACCGGGGGAGTTCGGTGATCAGCGTCGTGTTCATGTCGCCTCCGCGCGTAAGAATTCGATCGACTGCCGGGCCGTTTCGACGGCGTTGTGACTATGCCGGCTGAGTTCGACGTAGACACCATTTCGGTAGCCGGCACTGCGGAGCCCCGCGAAGACGTCGGCGAAATCGACGCTCCCTTCGCCGAACATCAGGTGATCGTGGACGCCCGGGTCCATGTCCTCGATGTGGATGTTCCAGAGCCAATCTTTCCACTTCGCCAACTGCTCGGAGACCGGCACCTCCCCCTGGCAGACGAGGTGGCCAACGTCGAGCGTCAGCCCGAAGTTGGGCCGGTTCACCCGGCCGTGCAGCTCGGCGAACTTGTCCATCGTGTCGAGGAACATCCCCGGTTCGGGTTCGAAGGCGAGCTTCACCCCGCGCTCCCCGGCGAAGTCGGCGAGTCGGACGCAGCCATCGACGAGTCGATCCATGACGATGTTCGGTGCGGCGTCATCGATGGGCGTCCCGCTCCAGAAGCTGACGCAATCGGCGCCGAGCTACTTGGCCAGCCAGACGCAATCTTGGCTGAGGAACTCGAAGCGGTAATCGCGATCTTCGGGCATTTTGGAAACGAGCGTCGGCTGGTGTTTGAAGTTCGCATTCAGCAGGAACCGCGCGCCGGTTTCGATGACGCAGCGCAGTTCTTTCTCGGCCAGCATCTGGGCGAACTCATCGGCGCGACTTTGGAAGTCCGGCTCGAACGGATTGAGGTGGTGGATGTCGGGCGTGAGGGCGATGCCGCGGTAGCCTTGGGCCGCGAGGATGCCGACGGCGTCGTCGAGCCGGTGGTGGGCGAAGCCGTTCGTGTTGTAGCCGAAGAACAAATGCCAGCCCCCCATCGACGTGCGGTGATCGCGTCGGTCGCCGGATCGTTCCCGAATGCTAAACCAATCGTGTGGAGTTTGCCAATCTTCCCCGGCCGACGCGACATGAAGTATCTCCTGCCCGGATTCTTGCTGTTGGTCGCGGGGACGGCCGCAGCATTGCTCGTGCCTTGGTCGTGGGCGGAATCGCGGGTCGCTGCCGGTCTGCTCTTGGTCGCGTGGACGGTCGCCGTGTCGCTCGGGTTCTTCTACTGGAAGTTCCGGGCAACAGCTTCGGCACGTTGGGCCCACTTGGTACACCGCCGTAGGGTTCATTGGCGGAATCAGATCGAGCGGCGCGACAAACCGACTTATACGAAAGAGAAAGCGGTAAAACTCCGCGAGCGACTCTTGATGGAGCATCTGCAATCGACGCCCGCATCCGTTGTCGCCAGTTATCCCGGCATCGGTCCGGGCACAGTCCAACGGCTCCAATCCATCGGAATCGCAACTCTCGCCGATCTCGTTGAGTTCGGTTTCAACTTTCAACGCATCCCGGGGATAGGCCCTGTGAAAGCATTTGAATTGAAAACGGCAACTGTCCACGCGTTCGCAAACGCGGAAGCGCAATTCGACGCGGGAGCATCCGCCTATGGTCGAGAATACCAGAAACGTTGCGGAGAGATGGCTAGGGCCGACCACGCCGAACGCGAAGTCCGACAGAGACGCAATGCCGGAATCGGACGGGCGCTAACGGATCTGCAACCTCTGGTACAGTTGGCGAACGGAGTGACCTTTATCAACCACCTCTTCCGCAAAGGCCAAGTCTCCGGGCTAACCGACGCGGTGATGGCCCTCCCCCTGCCGGAAGTCGTCGTCGACCCGCCCGCGACTACGGTGATCCCGGTGTTGAAACCGGTGGCGCCCGACGTCCGACCGGCCCTGCCGCTGGCCGCGAAGCACGCAGGTGACAACCCGGTGTCAGCACCGATGGATTTGTTCAAGCAGGCTCTCACGTCCACACCGACGAACGCGTCCGAGCATCCGCTGCTGCCGAAGATGCGGGTGTACTGCGGATTGGCCCTGGTGGTCGCCAAGGCCGACGGGCGCATCGCCAAGTCGGAGCGGGCCGTCGTGCGGGAACTGCTCGCTTCGACCTTCGGCCACGATGCGACCCTCGTCCGCTTCATCGATCCGGTGATGGAACAGACGGAAAAGAACATCCCCGACGAGGACGATGCGCTGGCCGCGATCCTGAAGGTGACGACCCCCGACGAGCGGCGGATGCTCTTCGCGGTTGCGGAGAAGATCGCGGACGCCGCCGGCGAACGCGGGGCACGGGAGGTCGATGCGCTGCGGCGGATAGCGACGGCGATGCAGGTCACCATCTCGTCCGTGGTCGTCGAACCCACGGGGGACTCACGTCCCCCGCTCGGGTGGAATCCGCGTGGCGTCCTCGAAATCGACCCCGCCGCCCAGCTTTCCGTCGAACTCATCCGCCGCCGATTCCTCATCCTGACCGAGCGCGCCGACCCCGCGAAGGCGGCCGCGCTCGGGCCGGAGTTCGCGGCCATGGCCGAGGCCAAACGCGCCGATCTCCGCAAGGCCGCGCTGGAGATGATCGCCCCGTTCGGGGAACCGCTCGATCCCCCGGCCGCGCCGCCGAAGTCGAGCGACATCCGACACAATCCCGACCTCGACGACGTTTTCGGAGGCTGACGCATGGCCCTGTTCGATGAACACCCGCTCGCCGAGCTGGACAAGAAAGCCCACGCCTGTCTGGGCGATAAGGTCGTCGTCAAGTCGCTGG
>JANOSQ010000027.1:0-3686 GCA_031415915.1 Fimbriiglobus sp.
AAAATTCAGGGACTTTATCGCTCAATTTCACATATTTGAGTCGAATTTGTCTCAAATATGTATGTTCGGAACTCGAAATCGCCTGAAAAACAGCGGCAAAACCCAGTGAACGGTTACAAAGTATCGAGGCTTCCCCATCGACATTCCCCGGTGTTGGATTGAGTTTGGAATTGTCGTTGGGATAGTTCGGCCTGTCAAGCGAAAAGTTCCTGCCGTGTGCTCGATTCGAGCCGGCTCACATAGGGAATATCCCGCGTATTCGCAGTCAATCGGATGTCGCCTCTCCGTTGCTGACGCGTCCGGCTCGTCCGGCCGTTCGTTGCGCGATACCGAGCCGCATGCGTGAGCTGCGTCTTACTCGAGAGCGCAGCTAGAGCGGATTTCAAGTTGCCGTATCGTGCGTCGTGAAAATGGGAGTCACCCCTCTCCCGGCTTTGCGGGGGGGGGGTCGGTGGTGTGGGGCGTAGGTTTCAATACACCCACACCCCCACTCCCGCAAAGCCGGGAGAGGGGGGCGGAAATACGGAGACGCTACGCAAACTTGAAATCCGCTCTAACGCATGCGGCTCGGAAAAACACTCTGTCCGCGAACCTTTTTCTTCCGACTTTCGCCGGGAATCGCTTGCATTGCGACCGCCCGCGCGCGTACACTTCTATTGCGGATGTCGCGGTCCCGCTCCGCGACGGGCTCAGAGGCCAACGGAAGACCGACTGGTTCCGGAATTCCCGCGGTGTAACCCACAAAGTAGGAGGTGATGTCTTGAAACATGCTAGTAGCCAGGTTGGGCGGCTGTCCCGATAGCCGCAGACGGGCCGCTGTCTGCGATGGCCGCCCCAGTTTCTGCAAGCCCCGGTGAGGTCACCGGGGCTTCTTCGTTTTCTTCTTCCCCGTCTCCGGCTCCTCCCCCGCCAACTCCAGCACCCGATTCCACAACTCCTCGGGGCACGGTATCACGCTCAGCCGGCTCATGCGGACCAACTCCCACCGGGCGAAGAGCGGATCGGCTTTGATCGCGGCGAGGCTCACCGGGTTCGCCAGCGCCCGCACCGCTTTGACCGGCACCGCGACGAACTTGGCGTCGTCGGACTCCGGATTCGGGATCGGGTCGCCGGTCACTTCGAGAATTCCGACGACATTTTTTTCTTTTCCGGTGTGGTAAAAGAAGGCCAAGTCCCCCGACCGGCACAGGCGCAAATGTTTCAGCGCCAACGCATTCGCGATGCCGTCCCAGAGCGTGCCGCCGTCGCGTTCGAGATCGGCGTAGGAATAGCAATCGGGTTCCTGCTTGAAGAGCCAACGAGACATGCTACCCTCTCTCAATCGGACGGGAGCGGCGAAGCGAAAGCGGCGCCGCGAGGAACTCCCACTTCGCACGAATGCAATACCGGTGACGCCCGCAATCCCTCCGGGAATTGTGGGTATTTTGGGTCGTTTTGCGTTGCGAAGCACGGAGGCTCCGATGGGCGTTTTACCCGATTGGATGATCGAATCCCACGTCAAAATCGTCCCCTTCGCCCAGCAGCAGCACCGGCCCGGCGTGATCTCCTACGGCGTCACTAGCTACGGCTACGACGTCCGCGTGGATCGCCGCTTCAAAGTCTTCACCAACGTCTGGGGTAGCACCGTCGACCCCAAGAACTTCGACCCGAAATCGTTCGTCGATGTCGAAGGCGACTTCTGCATCATCCCTCCGAACAGCTTCGCACTCGCGGAGACGGTCGAATACCTCGAAATTCCGCGCGACGTACTCGGCGTCTGCGTCGGAAAATCGACCTATGCCCGCTGCGGGATCATCGTGAACGTGACCCCGCTCGAACCGGAGTGGCGGGGGCGGGTGACCATCGAAATCAGCAACACGACGCCGCTGCCCGCGAAGATCTACGCCGGCGAAGGGATCGCGCAGATGCTCTTCTTCAAGGGGGAAGCCGTCTGCAAGACGAGCTACGCCGACAAGAAGGGGAAGTACCAAGATCAAACCGGGTTGACCTTGCCGTTCGTCGCGGGTGGGGACAATGGCCCGGCTCCGGGGACTGTCCCGAAAGCGACGAAGAATTCGCCCTAGCCGCGGGCGGAACGCTCCGATCCGGTCAACTGCGCCGGCGCTCGCCCCGCGCAGAGTCCAAACTTGAGTCCGGCCAACTCGCGCTTGCATAGTGCAATTAATTGCGGTAGAACTGCGTATAGCAAGAATCATCGTCCCGAGCCGATTGGCACCGTCCGAGCAGTGATCCTCGAATCCAAGTTGCCTCGAAAACACCCGACCCGCGGAAATATCCATGCAGATCACCCGTCGATTCACCCAGGCCGGACGAGACCCGTACGCGAACCTCAAGTTTGTGCCCCGGTCGTCGCGCATCGTGAACCCGAACGGCTCCGTCGTGTTCGAGATGACCGACATCCAAGTCCCCGAAACGTGGTCGCAAGTCGCGGTCGACATCCTCTCGCAGAAGTACTTCCGCAAAGCCGGCGTCGCCGCCGCCACCGTGAAGGTCTACGAGCAGGGCGTCCCCGAGTGGTTGCAGCGCAGCGTCGCGGCGTCCCCGGATTCGCCCATCGTCGGCGAAACCGACAGCCGGCAGGTCTTCTCCCGCCTCGCGGGCTGCTGGACCTACTGGGGCTGGAAAGGCGGCTACTTCAAAACCGAGGACGACGCCCGCGCCTTCTTCGACGAATCGGCGTACATGCTGGCCGCGCAAATGGCCGCGCCGAACAGCCCGCAGTGGTTCAACACCGGCCTCCACTGGGCCTACGGCATCGCCGGGCCGGCGCAGGGGCACTACTACGTCGAGCCGAACGGGGCGACCTTGCAGCGCAGCACGAGCGCCTACGAACGCCCCGCCCCGCACGCCTGCTTCATCCAAGGCGTGACCGACGACCTCGTGAACGACGGCGGCATCATGGACCTCTGGGTCCGCGAGGCCCGCATCTTCAAGTACGGCTCCGGCACCGGGTCGAACTTCTCCGACATCCGCGGCGACGGCGAACCCCTCTCCGGCGGGGGCAAATCGTCGGGCCTGATGAGCTTCCTCAAGATCGGCGACCGCGCCGCCGGGGCGATCAAGTCCGGCGGCACCACCCGCCGTGCGGCGAAGATGGTCGTGCTCGACCTCGACCACCCGGACATCGAAGACTTCATCAACTGGAAGGTCGTCGAAGAGCAGAAGGTCGCCGCGCTCGTGAGCGGTTCCCGGCTCTTGAACAAGCACCTGAACCTGATTTTGCAGGCGATCCACGCCCACGCCGACAAAGCCCAGCAGTACGACCCGCGCGCGAACTCCGCGTTGCGGAAGGCCGTACTCGACTCGCGCACCGCTCTCGTGCCGGAGAACTACATCGCCCGCGTCATGCAGTTGGCGAAGCAGGGCTTCACCAAGATCGACATCGAGGAATACGACACCGACTGGACGTCGAAGGCGTACCTCAGCGTTAGCGGGCAGAACAGCAACAACTCCATCCGCATCACCAACGACTTCATGAAAGCCGTCGAGCAAGACGGCCCGTGGCACCTCTACTGGCGCACGGAACTGAACACCTCGCAGGCGCAGAACCGGGCGCCGAAGCCGAGCAAGTCGCTGAAGGCCCGCGAGTTGTGGGATCAGATTTCCTGGGCCGCGTGGAGCTGCGCCGACCCCGGCCTCCAGTTCGGCACCACCATCAACGAATGGCACACCTGCCCCGTGGACGG
>JANOSQ010000028.1:0-2582 GCA_031415915.1 Fimbriiglobus sp.
GGCCACAGGTAGCCCCTTCGGGGCCGCTAATTCACAATGCCTCACTTTCCAGGGGTTCCGCTTCGCTCCACCCCTGGCTACCTTCTGTCGTCCCGTTGGGACGACGGGCACCGGACAATCGTTTGGCGCAAGAATCGTGCCGAACCGTTGACCGACACCCGGAGGATCGCCCGTGCTCCGCTGTTCGATTCTCTCGCTCTGCCTGTTCGCGATCCCCTCTTTGGCGGCGGAACCGCGCGACGATGCCATCGCTGGGTTGAAGCGCGCCGGCGAGTTCTACCGCGGCAAGGTCGCCAGCCACGGCGGTTACGTCTACTACTATTCGCCCGATTTGAAGGAGCGCTGGGGCGAAGGTAAAGCCACCGCCGACACGATCTTCGTCCAGCCGCCGGGGACGCCGACCGTCGGGATGGCTTACTTGAAAGCCTTCGAGGCGACCGGGGACAAGTTCTACCTCGACGCCGCGCGGGAGACGGCCGAGGCGCTCGTCTACGGCCAACTGCAATCGGGCGGGTGGACGCAGGTCATCCACTTCGGCGAAGGCAAACGCATCGGCAAGTACCGCAATGGCAAAGGCGGCGGTTGGAACGTCTCGTCACTCGACGACGGCCAAACGCAGGCGGCGTTGCAATTCCTCGTCCGAACGGACGGCGCACTCGGGTTCAAACACGAAGCGATCCACGAAGCCGCACAGTACGGTGTGAAGTCGCTGTTGGCGGTGCAGTACGCGAATGGTGCCTTCCCCCAAGGTTGGCGCGGGCCGTCCGAGAAGAAGCCCGTCCGGGCGGCGACGTTCCCGGACTACGACTGGAAGACGGAAGGCAAAATCAAAGACTATTACGCCTGCTACACGCTCAACGACAACTTGGCCGGCACCGTCGCGGAAACGCTGATCGCCGCCCACGCGGTCTACGAGGACGACGCCTCCAAAGCCGCCGTCGCCAAGCTGGGCGACTTCCTGATCTTGGCGCAGATGCCGGCGCCGCAACCGGGCTGGTGCCAGCAGTACAACTTCGACACGGTGCCGATCTGGGCGCGGACGTTTGAGCCGCCCGCCATCACCGGCTGGGAATCGCAGGACGTCATGGAGACGCTGATCCGCATCGCCCGCTTCACCGGCGACCCGAAGTACCTCGAACCGATCCCGCCGGCGCTCGACTACTTCAAAAAGAATCTGCTGAAGGACGGCCGGGTGGCGCGCTACTACGAGTTGAAGACCGACAAGCCGCTGTACATGGATGCGAAGTATCAATTGACCTACGACGACAGCGCGGCGCCGGATCATTACGGTTGGAAGCAGCCCGCCCGGTTCGACGCCATCGCCAAATCCTACGAGGACGCCAAAGCCGGCCGCGCTCCCGCTCCCCCGGCCCCGGTGACGGAGAAGGTCGTTCGCAAGATCCTCGCCGAACTCGACGCGGACGGGCGCTGGATTTCCGTCTGCGCCGGGGAGCGACTGGTCGGTCAGCCGAAGTTCGCGGCCGGGTTTAAGTTCCTCGATAGCGCGGTCTTCGCGAAGAACGTGCAAGCGCTCGGCGAATTCGTCCGATCCACGAAGAAATAGACGGGCCGCATGACGATCTTCCGGACGGTGATGAAGTGGGTCCTCGGCCTGCTCTTCGCGGCTGCGGGGGTCAACCATTTCCTCATGCCCGCGACCTACGTCGCCACCATGCCGCCGTATTTGCCTTGGCCGCTCGCACTCGTGTATCTGAGCGGCGTCGCCGAGGTGGCGCTGGGCGTTCTCCTGCTGATTCCGCGCTATCAGTCCCCCGCGGCGTGGGGTTTGATCGCCCTGCTGATCGCGATCTTCCCCGCCAACCTGCACATGGCACTGAACCCGGAGCAATTCCCGGACATTCCCCCGGTGGCCCTGTGGATCCGCCTGCCGCTTCAAGTGCTGTTGATCGCTTGGGCCTATTGGTTCACGCGGAAGCGCTGAACGGGCGGGGGCGTCCCGGTCTGTCCAGCGGACACCCCGCTCCGGGCGCGACATAAGTCCTAGGGGGGCTTGGTCTGTCCAGAAAAGTACCGTCTGTCCAGAGTTTTTCGAGTCTGTCCAGAGGGGGGTGTGGGTAGTCGCGCTGGACAGACCACGGCGACTGCCCGCCACCGTTGCCAACGGTCCCGCCTTCTGCGACAATTCCCCTTTGAAGCACCGTCCCGTTCCGACCCGGAGGGGTTCGTTCCCATGGCTCATCTCTCGCGCATCCGCACCCGAACGGGACTCGGATTGATCCTCTTGGCCTTGGCGGTCGCCGTGCCGATGAAGAGCCCGCTCCGCGCCGCACAACCGCCCAAAGGGGTGAAGTCGAAGATCAAAGTGACCGTCCCGCAGGACGACTCCGAACTGCTGATCGAGAACAAGGCGACCAAAACGACCGGGGTCACCCGCGACTTCGACACTCCCGAACTCGAACCGGGCAAGCGCTACGAGTACACCTTCTTGGCCCGCTGGCGGCCGAACAACTACACGGTGATGACCCGGCCGCGGACGGTGCAATTCACCGCGGGCGACGAGGTCGTCGTCGATCTCTCCAAGGATTCCGCCGACGGCAAGGACCGCGCCGAGATCCGGTACG
>JANOSQ010000029.1:0-7904 GCA_031415915.1 Fimbriiglobus sp.
GCGCAAGTCCGGCCCGAATGGGGCCACGCGACCAACGCCCTTTGCATCGTCGGCCGCCGGCAGCGAACCCGCGGTTTATTCCTCGATCGGCGGTCTTTCCTCGCGTCGTACGATCCGACGCAAGACACGCCGGATGCGGCCGTGCTCACGCGGACTTTGCAAGCGGTCTTCCCCGTCTGCGGCGGCATCAACCTCGAATACTACTTCTCGCACGTCGATCCGACCGGCTACGGGGCGGGGACGAAACTGCCGCACAACATCACCTCGCTGCTCGGCGTCATGGACGGTGCGGCGAGCGATCTGCGCACCGGGCTACCCTGGCAGATGGTCGAAATCCACGAACCCGTTCGGCTGCTGATCGTCTGCGAAACGACCCCCGAACTCATGCTCGAGATCATGGACAAACACCCGGCCATCGGCACGATGGCCGCGAAGGGCTGGGTGCAACTCGCGGTGCTGGCCCCGGATTCGAACGGGGTTCGAGTGTTCGGCGACGGGAAGTTCGCAGCTTACGAACCGCGTGCGTTGCGTTTGCCGGTCGCCGCGGGGTCCGCCGAGTGGTACCGCGGTTGGCGCGAGCATTTGGAATTCGCCGAGATCGGATCCCACGCATGAACCCGGACGACCTGATGACCGCCCTCGGGGGCGTCGTGGTGACCGCGCCGGCGACACTCGTCGCCGTGCTCGGGATTCCCGCGCTCGTCGGATGGCGGCTCAGCGAGACGGCGACCATCCGCGCCGTCCGCGCCTGCGTCGCCATCGGCTTGGTCGCTTGCCTCGCCGTGCTCGCGGTCATGCCCTTCGCCGACGGCCGCCCCGCCGTCGTCGACCTCGGCGACTGGGTCGCCCTCCGGCCGCCCGGTATCGATCATGCGCACTACCACTTCGCCGTGGAGTTCGAGTTCGATCTGCTCTCCGTGCCGCTCGCGCTGTTGTCGTTCTTGCTGTGCGGAACCATCGGGGCGTTCGCCGCCCGCTACTTGCACCGGGAGCCGGGCTTCAACCGCTTCTTCGTGCTGTTCGCGCTCTTCCTCTTGGGGATGGTGATGGCGTCCCTCGCGGACACCATCGAAACGCTTTACGTCGGCTGGGAGTTGGTCGGACTGTCGAGCGCGCTGCTGGTGGCGTTCTTCCAAGAGCGGCCGGCGCCGCCGCGGAACGGCTTGCGGGTGTGGGTCGTCTATCGCATCTCGGATGCGGCCCTGCTGCTCGGGGCGGTCGTGCTGCACGACATGGTCGGCGAAGGCGACTTCGACCGACTCATGGGCGGCGCCCCGTGGCCCCACGGTCGAGCGGGCCTCTCCGAGGGGCAAGCGACGGTGCTCGGGCTGCTCTTGCTGATCGCCGCCGCGGGCAAGTCGGCGCTGATCCCCTTCAGCGGATGGTTGCCGCGGGCGATGGAAGGGCCGACGCCGTCGAGCGCGGTCTTCTACGGGGCGTTGTCCGTCCACCTGGGCGCCTTTTTGCTCTTGCGGATGAACCCGCTCATCGCCGCCTCGGTGTGGCTCGCGCTGGCGATTGTCGCGCTCGGGTTGGCGACCGCGCTCTATGCGTACATCGTCGGCACCGTGCAGACGGACATCAAATCGGCGCTGTCGTTCGCTTCGCTCGCCCAAGTGGGGCTGATCGTCGCCGAGATCGGGGCCGGGCACTGGTTGCCGTTCCTTTGGTATGTGGCCCTCGTGCACCTCCTCGGTCACGCGTGCCTGCGCACCTTGCAGTTTCTGCGTGCCCCGACCTTGCTGCAAGACTACCGGGCGCTGGAGAACGCCATCGGCAATCGACTGCCGCGACCGCCGGGCCTCTTGCGATTCGCCCCGGCCAAGGCGAGGGCTTGGCTCTACCGCTACGCCTTGGAACGGGGGTACTTGGACGCCGTCTTGAGCGAGTACGTCGCCCGCCCGTTCATCATCTTCTTCCAGTGGTGTGGGAAGCTCGAACTCCGGTGGGCGGCGTTGTTGGTCGGCCGCGAGACTCCAACGACTCGCGAAGAACGGGACGGGCCCGCCGCATGAATCCGTTCGCCTTCCCTTGGTTGGATCTCGCCATCGCGGTGCCGTTGCTCGGCGCCGCGGTGGTCGCCGTGCTGCGCGATGCCCGTTCCGCATCGAATTGGTGCATTGCATTCGCCGGGGTGAGCTTGGCCTGCGCCTCGATGGCGGCCACCGGGCACTTCGCCGGCTACGCCGCGGGAACCCTCCGCGGGATCGAGCCGGCGTTTCGAATCGACGATCTCAGCGCTCCGTTGATCCCGTTGATCGCCCTGCTCCACTTATCGGTGGCTCTCGCGACGGCCCGAACCCAAGCGGGGCGGTTCTCGTTCGCGCGCTTACTGTTGTTCGCCTCATTGCGGTCGGCCGTATTTGCCTGCGCAGGCTCGTGGCCGCTCATCGCCTTTCTCGCATTGGAAACGATGCTCACGCCACTCGGCAATCGGCGGCCGTTCCGGCTCCGCGACTTGGGCTTCCTCCACTCGGTGTTGGCTTCCGCATTGCTGGTGCTCGGCTTCGCCGTCGGCGCCCGGTGGAGCGAACTGGGGGCGATGCTGATCCTCCTCGCCGCGCTCGTTCGCACCGGCGGCCTCCCGGCCCAAGTGTGGGTCACCGATCTCTTCGAGAATGGTTCCTTCGGCTCGGCGCTGCTTTCCGTGGTTCCCCTCGTGGGAGTGTATGCGGCCGTTCGATTGGCTTTGCCCACCGCACCCGAATGGGCGTTGGAAATCTTCGGCATCGCCGCGCTCGTCACGGCCCTGTACGCGGCCGGCATGGGGGTCGTGGAGCGGGATTCCCGCCGGTTCTTCGCCTACCTCTGCGTCAGCCACGGGGCGCTCGTCATGGTCGGCGTCGGCTTGCACACGCCGTTCGCCGTGACCTCCGCTTTGGTGATGTGGCTCTCGTCCGCCCTCTCGCTGATGGGCGTGGGATTGATCCTCCGGGCCCTCGAAGCCCGCGTGGGCACGTTGGCCTTGACCGAATACCGCGGCTTGTTCGACAAAGCGCCCCTGCTCGCGATCGGCTTCCTGCTGACGGGCTTGGCCACCGTCGGCTTCCCCGGAACATCCGGGTTCGTGGCCGTGGAAATCCTCGTCGATGAGGGCGTCGGGTCGCACGAAGCGGTCGGCTTGGCCGTGGTGCTCATCGCGGCCATCAACGGCATCGGCGTCGTGCGGGCGTATTTGTTGCTCTTCACCGGACGCCGGAACACACCGGGGGTGGCGCTCGGAATCACGGCGCGCGAGAAGATCGTCGTGCTCGCGCTCGCCGCGCTCATCTTGTGCGGCGGGCTGATTCCGCAAGCGTACTTGGAATCCCGGCACCGCGCCGCCGAGGGAATACTCCGCGACCGACCCGAGGCGGAGCGGCCTTCGCACTGACCATTCGAAAGGATTGCCGATGGCCCCTCCGATTCCGAGTCCCCCGAGTTCCTCGGCGACTCTGCCGCGCGACCTCACGGCCGGCCTGGTCGTGTTCCTCGTCGCCCTGCCGCTGTGCTTGGGGGTCGCCCTCGCGTCCGGCGCGCCGCTCTTCTCGGGGCTGGTGGCCGGGATCGTCGGCGGCATTCTCGTCGGCGTCCTCAGCGGGTCGCACACGAGCGTCAGCGGGCCGGCGGCCGGATTGACGGCGGTCGTCTTCGCCCAGATCGCCAGCCTTGGGGCGTACCAGACGTTCCTGTTGGCCGTCGTCATCGCCGGGGCGCTGCAGGTCGTTATGGGCGTTGCCCGCGCCGGGTTTCTGGCGGCCTTCTTCCCGTCGAGCGTCATCAAGGGGCTGTTGGCGGCCATCGGCGTCATCCTGATCCTGAAGCAAATCCCCCACGTGTTCGGCCACGACGCCGACCCGGAAGGGGACATGGCGTTCAACCAACCGGACGACCGGAACACGTTCTCCGAACTGCTCGAAATCTTCGGCGACCTGCACGCCGGCGCGGCCGTCATCGGCATCCTGTCCGTCGTGTTCCTCGTCGCGTGGGACAAAATTAAAGCGCTGAAGTACTCCCCCGTGCCGGCCCCGCTGCTCGTCGTCCTGGCGGGCGTCGGGCTGAACCTGTTGTTCCGGCGATTCGGCGAGACGTGGGACATCGAGGCGAGCCACCTCGTTCAAGTGCCCGTGGCCGAATCGCTGAACGACTTCTGGGGCTTCCTGACGCGGCCGGACTTCACGCAGTGGGCCAACCCGAAGGTGTACGCGTCGGCCTTCACCATCGCGGCCGTGGCGTCCCTCGAAACGCTGTTGAACCTGCAGGCCGTGGACAAGATCGACCCGCGGCAACGCACGTCCCCGCCGAGCCGCGAACTGTGGGCGCAAGGCGTCGGCAACATGGTGTCGGGGTTGGCCGGCGGGCTGCCGGTCACGTCGGTCATCATCCGCAGTTCGGTGAACATCAACGCCGGCAGCCGCACCAAACTGTCGGCCGTCTTCCACGGCGTGCTGCTGCTCGTGTGCGTCCTGTTCTTCGCCAAGACGCTCAACCTGATCCCGCTGTCGTGCCTGGCGGCCATCCTCGTGACGACGGGGTTCAAGTTGGCCAGCCCGAAACTCGTCCGGCAGATGTGGGCGGCCGGCAAATACCAGTTCGCCCCCTTCGCCATCACGGTCATCGCCATCGTCATCACCGACTTGCTCGTCGGGGTTATCATCGGCCTGCTGCTCAGCTTGAGTTTCATCCTCTGGAGCAACGTCAAGCGGCCGATCCGGATCGCCGTGGAGAAGCACCTCCGCGGGGATGTGGTGAAAATTGTGCTCGCCAACGAGGTGAGCTTTTTGAACCGCGCCTCCTTGGACAAAACCTTGGACGAGGTGCCGGCGGGTGGCCGGGTCTTGCTCGATGCTTCCCACTCTTGGTACATCGATCCGGATGTCCTCGCGCTGATCCGGGACTTCCAGAACGAAACCGCACCCGCCCGGGGGATTGAAGTCAGCCTGATCGGCTTCAAAACCCAGTACCAACTGGATGACAAGATCCACTACGTCGATTACTCGACGCGCGAATTGCAAGACGCGGTCACCCCGGCGCAAGTGCTCGACATCCTGAAGAGCGGGCACGAGCGCTTCCGCACCGGCAACCAACTCACGCGCGATTACGGCCGGCAGGTCTCCGCCACGGCGCAGGATGAACACCCCCTCGCCGTCGTCCTCAGTTGTGTCGATTCCCGAACCCCGACCGAGTTGATCTTCGACGTCGGCGTCGGCGAAATCCACAGCGTCCGGATCGCCGGCACCGTGACCGGCCAGAAAGTGCTCGGGAGCGTCGAGTACGGCTGCGCGGTCGCGGGGGCGAAACTCGTCGTCGTCATGGGCCACACGCACTGCGGCGCCATGCTGGCGGCCTTGAATTCGGTCGCCTCCGACATCCCCGCCGAGTCCGGCAACTTCGGGCGGATCATCGACGATCTGCGAAAGTCATTCGGTTCCTTAGGCCCCGCGGATGTCGATGCGGTATCGCGGAGGAACGTCGGCCGCGTCGTCGGTTCCATCACCCGGGAGAGCGCGGTTTTGGCCGCGCTGGTTCAAAGCGGGCGCATCGCGGTCGTCGGCGCGATGTACGATGTCGCCACGGGGAACTTGGAGTTCTTGCCGGATGGTGAGTTCGGGAATTGATTCGGCGGGACGATACCATTCGTGCAGCGTTCGACTATTTGTAAGGGCGGTTGCGACACGCCTGATCCCTCCGGGATAACGATGTCGGACGCCGAAGAGTTTCAAACGTCTGGACCGAGGCGATGTCAAGAGTCGTTCAACAACGTTCTCCCGCCCTGTTCATTCCCACCACCCAACATCCGGTTCACTCGACCATGAAATTCGCACTCTCCCTCGCCGCATTCCTTTTCCTCGCCCCCGTCGCCTTCGGGCAGGCCAACGCCAAGATCCCCGACCCCGATCCGGAACTCGAACGCAAGACGTTCGTGCTCCCGGAAGGATTCGAAGTGAACCTCTGGGCGGCCGATCCGCTGCTGGCGAAGCCGATTCAGATGAACTTCGACAGCAAGGGCCGGCTCTGGGTCGCCGCCAGCGAGATCTACCCGCAGATCAAACCGGGGCAGAAAGCCAACGACAAAATCCTGATCCTCGAAGACACCACCGGCAAAGGCGTCGCCGACAAGACGACCGTCTTCGCCGATGGATTGCTGATTCCCACGGGCGTCGAACCGGACAACAAAGGAGGGGCCTACGTCGCCGCGAGTACGGAGCTTGTTTACTTCAGTGAACCCGACGCCAAGACCGGCAAGGCGACCAAGAAGCGAACCGTCCTCTCCGGGTTCGGCACCGAGGACACGCACCACATCCTGCACACGCTGCGCTTCGGCCTCGACGGGATGCTCTACATGAGCCAGAGCATCTACATCCACAGCCACATCGAAACGCCGCACGGGGTGAAGCGATTGAATGCCGGGGGCATTTGGGCATTCCGCCCCGAGACCCAGCAACTCGACGTCTTCGCGCGCGGCTGGGTCAACACGTGGGGCACCGCGTGGAACAAGTGGGGTGCCACCTTCACCACCGACGGCGCCGGCGGCGAGGGCATCAATTACGTCGTCCCCGGCGCGGCTTACACCACCGCCCGCGATGTGACCCGCATCCTCCCCGGCCTCAACCCCGGTTCGCCGAAGTACTGCGGGCTGGAAGTCGTGAGCGGCCGGCATCTCCCGGACGATTGGCAGCAGAACCTCATCACCAACGACTTCCGCGGCCACCGCGTCTGCCGATACGTGATCCAAGAGGACGGCTCCGGCTTCGCGGCCAAGGAGCAGAAGGAAGTCATCCGCAGCACGCACCCGGCCTTCCGCCCCATCGACGTGAAGATGGGTCCGGACGGGGCGATTTATATTGCGGACTGGTACAACCCGATCATCCAGCACGGCGAGGTCGATTTCCGCGACGAGCGCCGCGATAAGACCCACGGCCGCATCTGGCGCGTCACGGCGAAGGGTCGGCCGCTCGTGGAGAAGCCGAAGATCGCGGGGGCCAAGGTCGAGGATTTGCTGGAGTTGCTGAAGGCGCCGGAAGATTGGACGCGCTGGCACGCGAAGCGCGAGTTGAAGGAGCGAGGGGCGAAGGAGGTGATAGTCAAACTCTTTGAATGGAACGGCAAGCAAAAAGATGATCAGGCCCGAATGGAAGCCATGTGGGTGGCTCAATCTTTGAACAAAGTGTTGGATGTGCCGGTGCCATCGGATTCCAAAGACCCGAATGTACGTGCGGCATCTTGTCGTGTTCTCGGCGACATCCTCGAAAAGTTCTATCGCCCCGACTTCGACAAAACCGAGCCCAAAGGCTTGGGTGACCCGATTGATCGACGCAGGAATTCCTTCGAGAGTTCACTGCGAGAAATGGCTCAGGACGAACATCCGCGCGTCCGGCTAGAAGCGGTCCGCGCGTTGGCGAAGATTCCCAAGGGGTGGCACGACATCCCGTACGCACTCGACAAACCCTTGGACCGCTGGCTGGATTATGCGATTTGGTTGAGCCTGCGCGAAACTAAGAGCGAATGGCTTTCCTGGTTCAAGGAGGGAACCTTCGATTTCTACGGCGATCCGAAGAAGATCGTCTTCGCCCTCCGCGCCGCGGGAGAAGCGGATGTGTTGAAACCGATCATCACCATGGTGAAGAGCAACACATTGAGTGATCCGGCGACGATCGTGGCCCTCTCCACCATCGCCGAACTCGGCAACGCCGAGGAAGTCGCTTTCGCCCTGTCGAGGCTAGTGGTGGCACCGAAGGGCACGCGCGACACCCTGTTGCCGATCATCGAGCAGTCCGTGCGGACGCGCAAACTCCCGTCGCCCCGAAACGCCGACGAGCCGCTCAACACCGCACTGTTTAGTGGCCCGGGTGTCGGCCGCGCGTCGGCCATCCGCCTCGTCGGCATGTGGAAGGTCGAGAGGTTGCGGCCCGTGCTCGATCGCA
>JANOSQ010000030.1:0-6566 GCA_031415915.1 Fimbriiglobus sp.
CGGCGGCGGTCGCGCCTTCGAAGCTCCAGAGATCGGTCTGTGACGGTGTTCAGGAGGACGACTTGACGGGCTAAGCAGACCTACCGCTTCGGCCGCTGGCCTTCCTGCCGAATCGCGAAAGAAGCCGACGTTGATTTGTCGGCGATCCCGAGAGGCTTCGAGACGGAGTGATTGCCCCATCCGGAGCACGTTCACGCAGGGACTAGCCGCTCTCGAAGTGTCGCTGACTCGTTCGGTCGAGTTATGCATGGGATTGCCGGGTAACGAGTAAAGAGACGGAAAAACCCCCACGAGCGGCCCGGCAAGGCACCCGTGGGGGTCAGAGGACGAAGCCGTGAGGCTACGTCATTCCATGATGTTCGTCAGGCTGCCGGGCCTTGTGGCGAGACCAACTCACCCACTATCTATTGGCCGACAAAAAGTGTCCGAAATGGACAAGAAGTGTCCGAAATTGAATTAAAGGGACCAGTTCAGGGATTCTGGTGGGTCATAGAGACACATCCAGCCGGTGTTGATGTAAGTTTCCAGATGAACGCCGAACGCATTGTGAAGTTTCGTAATGTCTTCGATTTCGCGATTGATGGCTCTACTTACTCTATTCACCAGTTTTTTTGCAGAGGAGAACGAAGTGCTGTTGTAACCGTTCACTGGGTTTTGCCGCTGTTTTTCAGGCGATTTCGAGTTCCGAACATACATATTTGAGACAAGGGATCCATTCCTTCAGAAATGGATTCGCGATTCTTCGGGCCTCACGGTTACGGCCGACTACTCCTATGTCGCCACGCTAGACGATGTCCTTAACGGCGAAGACGGCATCGAGAACGCAGTACCCGACGAAGACGGCCGAACGCTCGTGCAAGTCCGTCAATCGGTCGTTCCGCGGATCAACACGCAAGACATCATCGAGATTTCGAGCGTCCAGAATATGTGCCTCACGACCCTTGAAGTCAGTCGCGGCCTCAGCCAGACCATCGGAGCCTACCCGGTGTGGGTGGACTGGCCGATCAGCGAAGACCAGTACAAAGCGTACCAAAAAGCGCCTTGGCCGGAAGCCACACCCGAGACACTCGTTTTTCGAGCCGGTGATCCGGGTGCCATCGAAGAGACCGTGAACGAACCGCAGGCCGGGCGCCCGAATTCCACCAAGAAGGTGATCCGAAACATCACGAAACGAGCGCGGGAGAATCCGTTCGCTCCTGAGTAAACGTTGTTCCCACCCCAACGACTTTAATCCGGTGGGCTTTTCTCCGTGCGAGAAAAGAATCTGGCCAGACCGTGTGTCATGGCTCGCGCGGCATTCACTGAATTTATTCGGTGCTTGCTGCGGACGAAAACCCCGTGTGGGTTTTCGTTTTTTGGGGCGGAAACACGGATGTTTAACACGCCAACTGGGGACCGAGCAATCGGCACAGAAGGCCTTTCAAGGATGGAAAAAATGGCAATTGTAAAAGGAAAGGAAATCTACGCTCAGTGGAGTCATTGCGAAAGCGGAAACGTGCATTCCCGGCGGATCCACCGGCTTACGGTGTGTTCGGCGGATGGGCGGATTCTGGTTTTCTCGGGGAGTTCACTGCCTGATCTCATCACCACTCAGACCGGTTACAGTCAAGACGGCGACCATTTCATGGACGTCTTTTTGAAGGCCGACAGGTTTGAAATGGTGAAAGCACCCCAGACAGATTTAGTTGTCAAAGGTGATCGACTGATCAAAGTGATGTGGGTGTTCATCATCATTTGTGTGATGGATATCCTCTTCAGGTTGTAGACCGGTTTTGCCATGGTTTTTTTGCTCTCGACTCGCGAATGGATTCACTGCCCCGGCGAGTCGAGGGCCTTTTTGCCCAACGAACGATTTTAAACACCCACAGTCACCTTTACCGGATCTTGATTCGAGCTGTCAAACGGCTCGAACACGAACGCCATTGAAGGAAATACACCAATGACCACCGCCATTGTCGATCCGCCCACACAACCCGGCGAACTGCATAGCGTAATCGCCGCCCTAGGCCGAATCGAAGAACAACTCGCCGAATTGCGGGGTACGCAGACTGTCAAAGACTTCTACTCGACAGATGAAGTGGCACGGAGACTCGGCAAAGCCGAATTCACGTGCCGCGAATGGTGTCGCTTGGGCCGCATAAATGCATCCAAACGCTTCAGCGGCCGAGGCAAGCACCCGTCTTGGGCAATTTCGCACACCGAAGTGCTCCGCATCGAGAAAGAAGGCCTACTCCCGCTGTCACGCTTCAACGGTTAAATGCGGGAGTCGATCATGCTCGAAACCAGCACCATCAACGATGCCGTCGACAAGACTCGAATGCTGAGAGCGCTCAGCTACGCGCTTCGGCACGAACCCTGGAAATACGGTATCGAGCTCAACGACGAAGGCTTTGCTCCCCTTGATGTTTTGGTTCTGTCACTTGGCAAGAGGCGGAAGGAATACCGCGAGACTACCCCCGAGGCCTTGCTGGAGGCGATTTGCGAACTGGATAGCGAGCGCTTCGAGGTTCGCGACCGGAGGATCCGTGCCCGTTACGGCCACAGTTTTCCCGTCCGCCGCATCGGGACTGCCGAGATTCCACCGGAAATGCTTTTCCACGGCACCAGCGACGGCACCACGAACACGATAAGCCGACATGGCCTTCGACCGATGGACAGGTTTTACGTTCACCTCACGAGTGACTTGAATTACGCGGCCAGCGTCGGCACGGCGAAAGACAAAGCTTGTATTTTGCGAGTGCGGGCGAGATCGGCGCACGAGGCCGGATTCCTGTTTTACCGAGCGAACTCGCACGTGTGGCTCACGAATGAAATCCCCGCTGCGTTTCTGATGGAGCCGGTCGAAAACTCAGAAGCCGTATCCGATCTGCCGTACCCCTTTCGCCCCATCCGTGATAAATCCGAATCATGAGCAAGAAACGAATTGAAAAGTCCAAAACCCCCGATCACGGCATCGAGCCGGTGACTTCGGTACTGCCCACCGGTTACGCCGAGTTGCTCGTCGAATTGAAGACCCGCGTGCGTTCGGCCCAGTTGAAAGCCGCCATCTCGGTCAATTCCGAGATGATTCAACTCTATTGGGATATTGGCCGGGCCATCGTCGAACGACAGGAAATGGCGAAGTGGGGAAGCAAGGTCGTCGAGCAAATCGGGGAAGACCTCCAACGAGAGTTCCCCGGAATGAGCGGGTTTTCATCCCAGAACGTCTCGAAGATGCGAACCTTCTTCCTGGCTTACGCCAGCCAAAAGCCAATTCACTCACAGGCTGTGAGTGAATTGCAACCTCCCCCCGAAATGCTGCAAATCCCGTGGGGGCACAACCAGGAAATCATTTACAAAATCAAAGACCTCGCAGCACGCCTCTGGTACGCAAAAGCGGTCACAGAGAACGGATGGTCACGCGCCGTACTCGTCCACCAAATCGAGACCGACCTCTATCGCCGAAAGGGAAAGGCGGTCTCGAATTTCGACAAAGCCTTACCAGCCGCGACTTCGGATCTGGCCCGAGAGACTTTGAAAGACCCGTACACTTTCCAGTTCCTATCGCTGGCCGAAGAACACGAGGAAGCCGAACTCGAACGCGGGCTTGTCGCGCACATCCAAAAGTTCCTTCTCGAACTCGGCGTCGGCTTCACGTTCGTCGGCAGCCAGTACCACTTGGAAGTGGGAGGCGACGACTTCTACCTCGACCTTCTTTTCTACCACCTGAAACTCCGCTCGTTCGTCATCATCGATCTCAAATCGCGCGCCTTCTCACCGGAAGCCGTCGGCAAGATGAACTTCTACGTGACGGCCGTTGACGAGGTTCTCCGCCACCCGAGCGACAACCGATCCATCGGGATCATTCTTTGCAAATCGAAGAACAACATCGTGGCCGAGTATTCCCTTCGGGACATCGAGAAGCCGTTGGCGATCTCGACCTATGTCACGAAACTCATCGAGTCGATCCCCGAAGTATTCAAGAAAGAATTAGAGCCGCCGGGCGAGGAGAAACCCAAACGACGACGGCTCAAGAAGAGTTGATCGGGTTCCCGCGTGTGGTCGTCGTGTAGTGCGTACAACTTGGCCCGAGGTGCTAAAGGAAAGCACGTCGGGCGTTGTCGTGGGTCATCCTGACCGTGTCTACCAGACGAATCAGACGATCATCCCCGGAGCTTTGCCGAAGACCGACATTACCGCCGCCCGTCGTTGTTCGGGGAAGAGGTGCCGGTAACGCTTTTCCATTTCTTCCGTTTGATGGCCCATCAGATCGCAGATCACGCGGGCATCGATCCCGGCCGCGGCGAGATTCGATGCGAACGAATGGCGAAAAGCGTGGTACCCACGCAGTACCTTCCAGCGGCTCGAGCCGACCGCCGTGCGAAACGCTTTCCAGGCTTGGCCGTCCGTGACTTGTTTGCCAGCTTCCGAGGAGTACGAGTACATCCCGCCGGGGTGAATCGTCGCGAAGTAATCCTTCATCACAGTTTCCAAAAGCGGAGTCATATCGACCGTTCGGAACGTCTCCTTGGCACGGCTGCGCTTGAGTTCCCGGATCAGAATCAGCTTGCCGCCGAAATCGAAGTCCTCCACCCGCGACCGAAACAACTCGCCCCGCCGGGCGCCCGTGTGGGCCGCCGTCACCAAGAACGGATAGAGCCATGCCGAAGCCGTTTTCTGGTGAACGATCTCCAACACTTCGGCCACTTCATCGAAATTCAGGAACAGACCGTCCCAGAGTTCGCGGGTTCGCTGTGCATCGAAGCCGCCGCGAGCGAGGATGAGCGTGATCTGTTCGAACGTGCGAAACGGTTCGGCTTGTCTCTCCTTCGCAAAGAACAACTCCACGTCCGGGAATTTCGTTTTCGTGCGGCCCTGCCGGACGCCCCAGTTCATGACGAACCGGAAGGTGGCGACCGCCTTGCGCACCGTGGTCGTCTTAACCGTCTTTCCGAGGTAAGTTTCCCGGCTTCTCGCATCGACGAATTTTTGCACCGCCCCGGCCGTGACTTCCGTCACCGAAAGATCTCCGAGGATCCGCAAGAGATGCCTTAGGTGGATGTCTTCCATCTTCCGGGTGATCTTCTCCTTGACCCCGACGGTGAAGTTCTCGCGGTAGGCACGGAACAACTCCGCCAGCCGAGTCGTGCGCGCGATCTCGACTTTCTGTTCGAGCCGTCCGTCGCTGACGAGGTACAGGCCGACATCGGCCCCATCGGGGATGACCAAGCGACCCCGCTCGACTAGCCGCAGGTTTTCTTCGAGCCGAGCGAGGCCCGCTTCCGCTTCCATCCGGTCGGCCGCTTTCACGCACACGGAGTGCTTCGCACCGCCGAGGCGAAAGATGACCCGAAAGCGGTTGCCGCGTTGTTCCAAAGACGCCATGACGCGATCCTCCCCGTCGAATTGTTCGGGAGGAGACCAGAGACGCGACCCCAGTGCGGAGCCAATGTTGTCCCCAGTTTGTCCCCAAAGCGGGGTTCGGGAAGCAGACAGGCTTTCCAAGACGTGGTTGGAAAGCCTGCTTTTTAAAGTGATTTCGACTATTCCGACTTGCAAAAAAAAGCGGAGCGGGAGGGATTTGAACCCTCGATACAGTGTTACCCGTATACGGCATTTCCAGTGCCGCCTCTTCAGCCACTCGAGCACCGCTCCCCATCGTTCGCCGGCCGATCCACCGGAAGCTGTATGCTATCGCGCCGCCCGGTGGTTGCAACGGGAAGGATCGCCGTCCGCACTTGCCGGTTGTGCGGGTTGAGGACTATGCGAAAGTTCTGCCGGTGGTCGCCCCGCACTTCGCCCCGAACTTCCCCGCATCCGCCCCCCCGGTGCAGCGATTGGGGTGTAGTCTCCGATGAAGTCTTTCGCCGCATCGGCCCCGATTCGGCCGGGCGGTTGTCGTGGCCCACCAGGACTCCAACACCGTGACCGACACCCCCAGCGATCCGACCCTCCCCCCCTGTCCCCCTCACACTCTCAACCTCGGATTTCTGACCATCGTCCAAGACGGCAGCGGCGTATTCGGCGGCTACCTCGTGACCAACTCGTGGGGCCGCCCGCTCGAATTCCGCCTGACCACCGCCGTGCAACCCAACCGCGTGCAGCAAATCCTCTACGGGCCGACGCTGCCCGAATACCTGCACGCCGAACTCATCGGCAAGACGCTGATCGAGAAAACCTCGGTCGCGCCGGCGCTGATCGTCACCGATAGCCTGGCCGCCCTCGCTCTCCGCGACCGGCTGGCGATCCCGGTGGTCGCGGTGCGGACGGGCAACGCCGACGACGACGGCCCGGACATTTTGCAACTGACTCACGTGCGCTCCAGTGTGATGCTCGCGTATCTCGCCAAGTATCCGTCCGACAAGTCCGCCATCGACGAGCGCTTGGATCGCGTCGATTCGGCCGTCGATCTCGCGGAACCGTTCGCCCGCATCCGGGAAGCGGTGATCGAAGCCCGCAAAATGGGAGTGACCAGCCGTGCGGCATGAGGATGTGCCCGAACCGGTGTCCGAGGAACCGTTCGCCGTCGAGAGCGTGAGCCTCGCCGCGTTCCCCGACACCCTGCGCTTCCCGCGCTTCGACGCCCC
>JANOSQ010000031.1:0-3216 GCA_031415915.1 Fimbriiglobus sp.
TGTACTCTCCGAGCGAGCCCTCAATTGTACCCCGCCGCCTCCCCACTCGGTGAAGCGGCGGGTTCCGAAGACTACACCCGCCCTACGCAATCCTCGATCCTCAATCCTGATAGCGGCGACCGCCGCCGTTGCCTTCGGGCAACCGGGGTGGCGGCCCGGTGCGTATCGCCTTCGGTGCCGGGCCGCCTGCGAGGCGGAGTTCCACGCCGTTCTGGTCGATGCACTTGAACTCCAGCAACTCCGGCGAGCCACCGAACTTGCCGTCGATCTGCACTTCCATCCCGGCGGCGGCCTCGAGGGCCGCGATCTCCTTGCGTTTCTTGTTGGACAAGTAGAGCGCGACCTCGGAGTTCACCGCCACCGTCACGAGGCCGACGTTCGGCGAGCGGTGGGCCGCGAGTTGCAGCAGCCGCATCACCTCGATGCCCATCGTCTCGTGGTTCTTCACGAAGCCGGTGCCGGTGCAATGCGGGCAATCGTTGAAGATGCGTTTCTTCAGCGACGGCTGCATGCGCTGGCGGGTCATTTCGATGAGGCCGAACTCGGAGATGCGCGACACCTTCGAGCGGGCGCGATCCCGTTTGAGCGAATCGCGCAGCACGTCTTCGACTTTGCGGCGGTGCTCCTCGCGGCGCATGTCGATGAAGTCGTTGACGATCACGCCGCCCAAATCGCGGAGGCGGATCTGGCGGGCGATCTCCTTCGCGGCCTTGCAGTTCATGAGGAACGCGGTTTCGTCGGCGCTGTTCCCCTCGCGGAAGGTGCCGCTGTTGACGTCGATGGCGACGAGCGCTTCGGTCTGCTCGATGATGATCGACCCGCCGCCGGGGAGGTCGAGCCGCTTGTGGTTGATCTTCGCGATTTCCTCGTCGATGCGGTACTTGTGGAAGAGCGGTTCCGCGTCTCCGTGGTAGCGGATGCGGCTGGCAAACTTCGGCATCACGATCTGCAGGAACTCGCTGGCGTGGGCGAACGACTTCTCTTCGTCCACGAAGATGGTGTCGATGTCGGCGCTGAAGATGTCGCGGATCGTCCGCGTGATCATGTCCGATTCGCGGTAGATTTCCACCGGCGCGGCGACGCGCTTGATTCGCCGCACCACCACTTGCCAGAGGCGCAGCAGGTAGGCAAGGTCGTTGTGGAGTTCTTTCTCATCGCGGTCCACCGCGGCGGTGCGGACGATGAACCCGACGCCTTTGGGCGGGTTCATCTTGTTCATGATGTCGCGGAGGCGATGGCGGGCGTCGCGATCTTCGATCTTCTTCGACACGCCGACGCGGTTCAAGCTCGGCATCAGCACGAGGTAGCGACCGGCGATGCTGACGAAGGTGCTGAGCGTGGGGCCTTTGGTGCCGATGCCTTCCTTGATCACCTGGATGATGACTTCCTGACCGCGCTTGAAGATCTCTTGGATCGGCGGGATCGGCAGACCCTTGTGCCGGGTGTGCGCTTTGTTGATGGGCGGCGGGCCGCGCATCGGCCCGCGGCCGGTCCGAGGGCCGCGATCTCCCCCGCGATCGCCGCCCCCGCGGCGGTCCCCATCGCGCCCGCGTCCACCACCTCCACCGCTGCGACCACCGCCACCACCGCGGCGGTCGTCGTCGCGGCGGCGCGGCTGCATTTGCGGTTCACCCTCCAGATCGTCGAGATCGTCGAGAACGGGGGCCGGGGCGTCTTCGCCTTCGTCGTCCGGTTGGGGGACGTAGGGGCCGGGCCCATCTTCTTCTGCGCCGGTTTCGGCCGCGGCACCACCGAAGCGGTCGTTCGGGGCGTCGGGGTCGAAGCCGGTGCTTTCGTCGTCGAAGAACGGGCGGATTTCCGGTTCGTCGTCGTCGCTCGTCCGCCGTTCGGCCGAGTCCATCGGCAGTGGCTTTTCGTCCGGGTCGTCGTCGCTCTTCTTCTTCCCTTTGCGGGCGCCCTTGGCCTTGGGCTTCTCGTCCGTCTCTTCGGCCTTCGCCTTGGGTTTCTTCGCGGCTGCGGCTTTGCCGCGGCCCTTGGCCTTGGGCTTTTCTTCGGCTTCGTCCGGCTCGGCTTCCGCTTCCACTTCGGCGGGCGCTGCGGCCACGGTCAGTTCGACGGGGCTCTCTTCGGCGTTCGCGGATTGCTCCTCGAAATCGAGGCCTTCACCGAAGCCGGCGAAATCTTCGTCGTCGACGTAGCGGATGACGGGAGGCGGTTCGGCGGGGATGTACTGCGGCTTGGGCAGAGGTTCCGGTTTCCGGGCGACGGGGGCTTCTTCACCGGGCGAGCCTGGGATCGGCGGCGGGGCGTCGTCTTCGAAGCCGGTGAAGAAGCCTTCGTCGTCCATCGGCGGGGCAGGGGGCGGAGCGACGTAGGCCGCTTGGGCCGGGCGCTCGGCGGGGCGGAACGTCGATTCGCGTTCTTGGCGCGGTTCGGAGCGCTCGCGCCCACCGCCGCTGCGGGATCGTCCGCCGCCGGAGCGACCTCCGCCGCGTTCGTTCTCTTCGGCCTCTTCGAGTTCTTCGAGGAGTTCCTTCGGCAACAGGTGCCGGTAGTAGACGGGATCGACGTCGGTGACGTGGAGGAAGCCGTTGCGGCCGATGCCGAAATCGACGAACACCGCTTGGATGCTCGGTTCGATGTTGACGATCTTGCCCTTGTAGATGTTGCCGACGTAGCTCTCTTGGCTGGCGCGTTCGACGTAGAGTTCTTCGAGCACGCCGTCTTCGACGATGGCGATGCGGCACTCCTCCGGTTGGAGGACGTTGATGAGCATTTCTTTCTTCATGAGACCCTTCGCGGTGGGAAATCGCGCCGCCGGTGGCGAGCGCTTCGGTTCGTTCCGCCGGCGACGGTGCCGGGGCGGGTGTTCACTCGACGACGGGGCCGTTGGGGGAGAGTCCCCAGGTGGCGACCATCGGTTCGTTTTCCGTCCCGGCGTCGGCCGGGGTGTGGTTCAAGGGGGCCGATTCCGGAGGGAGATCGGGCGGCGCATCGGATTGTCCCGGCGCGGTTTCGTCGTGGATTTCGAGGAGGCTGCGGGAGACGATCCGGCCGCCGTCCACGAGGTCGGTGAGGTTCAGCGCTTTGAGCAGTTCGTCGGCGCGGGCGGTGCCCGAGGGGGTGACCCAGAGGTCGAGTATCAGGAGGCTGTCAGTCGTCTGTTGTGGCGGCAAGTTTCCCAACTTGCCGCCAATGAAGTCGGAGGGAGTTCTGTCACTCGGCAACGGCTCGGTTTGGATTTGACGGCAAGTT
>JANOSQ010000032.1:0-3424 GCA_031415915.1 Fimbriiglobus sp.
TGCACCGACGGCGTGGATGATGCGCAAGAGCCTCTTCGCGGCGCTGATGAACCGCCGGGCCGACGCGGTCAGCGCCAGCGACGGCAAGGGCGGATTCCTGTTCCGCAACGCCCAGTCGCAATCGGCTTCGCCGCCGGCGGAGCTGTACGGGACGAAAGTGGTGCGGTCGGCGCAGGTCTCGGGCACCCGCATCAAAGGGAGCGGCACCGACCTCACCTACATGGTGCTCGGTTACTTCCCGGATTGGCTCGTCGCCCGGCTCGGCGTGATGGAATTCCTCGCCTCCGGCCACGGCGACACGGCCCTGCAAAACGACATGACTTACCTGCGCGGCATCCAGCACATCGACGCCGGCCCGCGCAACCCCGCCAGCTTCGTCTGGTGCGATCAACTGCTCCAGAGCTGACGCAGCGAATCGTTTGCTGGAACCACAAGCGTTAGCGCGTGGGTGAGGGGATCGACACTCCTTTCCTCACCCCCGCGCTAACGCTTGTGGTTCCAGAAGACGTGCTCCGCATCCCGAATTCGAATGTCCCCAATTCCCGATCCCAAAGGTTCCACCCATGTCCGCGAATCTCGACACCCTCGATACCCGCTGCCTGTTGGCGACGGCGATCCCGCCCTCCGCGTTGACGGCGTCGCTCACCGGTTCGTCGTTCGAACTGCCCGACGGCGACGGCCCGGTCTTCGCGCTGATCTCCGTCGGCGCCAAAGACGAGGAAGCCACGCTGGGCCTCGCGTTCGAGGAATCCGACGCCGGCTCGTCGTGGTCGGCCGTCGCCGGCAGCGCCGTCACCAACCTCGCGGAAGAGGAGTTGGAAATCTCCGCCATCGCCAAGGCGAAGCGCTACCTGCGCTGCGTGGTCACACTGACCGGCGCCACCCCGACCGCGACCCTCGGCGTCGTGGTCGGCCAGCGCGGCAAGGTGTTTTAACCAGTTCGGAGCGCGGAGTTCGGAGTGCGGAATCGAAGGCGATTTTGCATTCCCGACTCCGCATTCCGAACTCCGCATTCCAAACTTCCCCAGGTGCCCCCATGCCGCTCGATTCCCTGCCCGATGTCAAAGTCCTCCTCGGCATCTCCGGTTCCCTCGACGACGCGCTGCTGACGCAGTTGCAAGACGCCGCCGATTCGTTCATCGAATCCGTTTGCGGGCGCAGCTTCGTCGGGGGCACCTTCACCGAGGATCACCCCGGCGGCGGGCACTTGCTGTTCCTCAAGAACTTCCCCGCGACGGCCGTGAGCAGTTTGAAAGTCGATGCGACGCGCCTCTTCCCCGCGGAGTCGCTGCTCCCGGCGGCGCGCTACGTCGTCCACGCGGATCGGGGTGTGATCGAACTGCTCGACGGCACCTTCGTGCCGACGCTGCCGGGGTGGAATGTCGGCCCGAATGCGTTCCCCGGCGCGGTGCGGGTCGTGTACGCCACGGCCACCGGCGCGGTGCCGGCGGCCGTGTGCCAAGCCTATTCCGAACTCATCGGCCACTGGTACCGGCAGACGAAAACGCACGCGGCGACGACGCAGATCAACATCGTCCAGACCGGGGACATCATCTACCCGTGGGGCCAATCGAGCGGGTTCAAGATTCCCGAAGGGGTGCTGGCGCTGCTCCGTCCGTTCCGCTCGCCGGCGGTGTGAAACAAGGGGGGAATCTTCACCGGATTCTCACGATTCCACTCGCAATCGGTTCGCCGGAGGGTTAAGCTACATTCTCATTTTTCCCAGTCGCAGAGAATCGCCCATGTTATCCTCGATTCGGCGAGCCGCGTTCACCCTGATTGAACTGCTGGTCGTCATCGCCATCATCGCGATCCTGATCGGCCTGCTGTTGCCGGCCGTGCAGAAAGTTCGCGAGGCCGCCGCTCGCATGAAGTGCAGCAACAACTTGAAGCAGATCGGGCTGGCCTGCCACAACTACGAAAGTGCGGTCGGTACGTTGCCCCCGTACCAGCACACGAAGGTGTTCAACGGGTTGACGAGGTCGTCGACCGCGAGCACGTTGGCGATGATCATGCCGTACGTCGAACAGGGGAACAAGCTGAATCAATTTCACCCGCAACTGCATTACGACATGAACAGCGACGCCCGAATCGACGCGTCGATTACCCCGGCCACGTTTGGCCAAGGCGCCGCGCGCAGTCAAGACGTGTCGATCTTCCTGTGCCCGTCGGATAGTTCGGGGAACACGTACTTCGGGGCCGGTCGGAACAATTATCACGGCAGCCAAGGGGCCACCGCGTGGATCCGCGAGCCGGGAGCTTCGGCCGGCATTTTCGCCGGCCCGTATCCCAGCGGGAGCGAGTTGAAAGGCCCGTCCATCGTGTCCATCACCGATGGGACGAGCAATACCAGTTTGTACTCGGAAAAGATGCGGGCCACCCAAGAGTGGAACGCTCCGGCCGGAGTGTTCGACAACACGACCTTGATGCGGGCCTCCTCCGCCGGCTTCTCGAATCTGTACGACGGACGGGCCATCCCCACTTGCCAGAGCGGATCCCCGTTCGCCGGCCGGCTCACCTACACCGGTCATCAATACTATCGGGCGCTCAACTTCCTCCAGACCTATTCGCACACGTTGCCACCGAACTGGAACCGCAAGGTGAGCAGCGGCGTTCAACGGTACAACTGCGGCAATTTCAACGACCTCAATCAAGCGCACATGGCCGCCAGCAGCTTCCACACCGGCGGTGTCAACGTCTGTATGGCGGACGGCAGCGTCCGGTTCGTCACCGACGGCGTCGATTTCGCCACATGGCAAGGTGTGGGAACCCGCGCCGGCGGAGAAGTAGCCAACCTCCCATGAGACACCCGATGATCGTCCGACCTTGGTACCCCGCCGTCCTTCTGATGGCCGCAGCGCTCGGCTGCGGTGGGACGAATACGACGGGGAGCATGTCCGGCCCCACCGCCTCGGAGTCGGCGACCGACGTGGCCGAAATGCTCAAAGAACATTTCGAGGCGACGAAGAAAGCGCCGAACAGCGCGGCCGATCTGACCGACGCCCCGGCGTCGCATCCGGTCGGCCACGCGGCGGTGAGCGCGCAGGAGTACGTCGTTTTCTGGAAGGTGCCGATTTCGCCGTCCGGTTCGGGCACCGTCCTCGCCTATCACAAGGACACGCCGACGGCGGGTGGGAGCGTGGTGATGCAGGACGGCAGCGTGAAAACCATGACCGCCGCGGAGTTCGCCGCGGCGCCCAAAGCGAAGAAGTGACCGCCGCAGGCGTCACGCCCGAAGACGCTTCTCAGCCACCTCGGCGGCCAACATTGCGATCACGTCCGCCAGCGGCTTCGCCCCCAAGCTTCGCTTGTTCATGTCGGGGATGCTCTCGTCGCGCACGGACACCGTGCCCGCGGCGGCGTCCTTCTCGCCGACGACCAGCAGGTACGGCACCTTCTCCTGCGAGCCGACGGCGACCTTGCC
>JANOSQ010000033.1:0-6256 GCA_031415915.1 Fimbriiglobus sp.
TTTGGCCGGGGCGTGGCCGTGACCGTCGCAAATGAATGTGTCGATGATCCCATCCCAATCGGGGGCGAGCGTTTTGTCGGAGAACGTCTTTGGGGCGTCGGGCTTTCCGACCCAGCCGGAGTAGGTCTTCTTCGCCGGGTCAATTCGGAGGCCCAACGTGTACCACTCGCCCGGCGCGAGTTTGAGGATGACGTCCCATTTCGCCCCGTTGCGGATCGCGAATTCCGTGTCAGTAATGCTGCACTCCAAGGCCTGCGATTCGACCACCCCGCGGCCGAGATAGAAGCGGTGCGAGCCGGTGGTCTTGCCCCCGGCGACGGGGCGAAAATCGATCGAGAAGTACATCTGGCGATCGGGCGCCGCCTTCAACTTGTTCGGGAAGACGTAACGGATGCCGTCGCCGGCGGCCCCGGAACCCAATTGAACGCCCCGATTTCCGGCCGGGTGGACGTGGGCATACGGGCTTTGCGCGGCCGCGCGGACTGTCACCGGGCCCTGCGAGAGCCAGACGCCGGAAAGGAGCTTGTCGAGCGCTTGCCCTTCGAAGTCGAGATCGGTGCCCCCGGCCCGGAACCTCCCATCCAGGGTCGCGCGGTCGATCTTCCGTTTGGCGATGGCCCCATCTACGCGCGCCAGTCCCTCGGTCTTCAACTTGTCGAGCCGCAGAGCGTCCTCGACGGGAACCAGCGGCGGAAACTGCGAAGGGCGCTTCTGTTCCTCCCCGCCCGGGAACGCCCACTTCGTGCTCTGGAAGATGCCGTAGAGGGCGTAGTAATCAGCGGCGCTGATCGGTTCGTATTTGTGGTCGTGGCAGCGGGCGCAGCCCAGGGACAGCCCCATGAGGGACCGACCCAGGGAGTCGATGCCGTCGGCGAAATCGAGGTGCTGGAAGTCCGGACCCGGGCTGTAGCCGTACCGTTTGCCGACCGCGAGGAAGCCGGTCGCGGTGACGCGGCCGGGATAGCGATCCCGCGGGCCTTCGCCGGCCACGATATCCCCTGCGATCTGCTCGATCAGGAACCGATCGTAGGGCATGTCCTCGTTGAAAGCATCGATCACCCAATCGCGGTACTTGTACGCTTCGCGGACGGGGTAATCGGCGCCGTCGCCGGCGGTGTCGGCGTACCGGGCCACGTCGAGCCAGTGCCGGCCCCAGCGCTCACCGTAGTGTTTCGACGCCAGCAATCGCTCGACGACTTTTCCGAAGGCATCGGGGGCGGGGTCGCCGAGAAACGCGGCGATCTCCTCGGGCGTCGGCGGCAAACCGATCAAGTCGAACGTGACGCGGCGGATCAGCGTCCGCTTGTTGGCCGCGGCGTTCGGCTTCAATCCTTTGGCTTCCAATTTGGCCAGCACGAACTTGTCGATCCCATTCCGGGGCCAGCCCGCGTCGCGCACGGTCGGCAACGGCGGTTCCACCACCGCCAGGAACGACCAGTGCTTCCGATCGGCGGCCGTGATCGGCCCCGTCCGTGTCGTCGCGGTGATCGCCTCGGCGGGCCACGCGGCCCCGTCCGCAATCCATTTTTCCAAGACGGCGATCCGCGGATCTTCGAGCTTGCCGCTCGGCGGCATCTGAATCTTGCCCGAGTGGCGCACCGCTGGCAGAAATGACCCTTCCTTGGGTTTCCCGGGTACGATCGCCGGGCCGCTTTCGCCGCCTACGAGCAGGGCCGACCGGGAATCGACGCGCAAGCCCGCCTCTTGCTTCTTCGCCCCGTGGCACTTCGAGCAATGTTCGATCAACAAGGGTCGGACTTCTTTTTCGAAGTAGGCCAACGCCCCGGGCGGCTCGGCCGCGCGCATCGGAGCGACGTCTATCAACGGCAGGCACACCGCGGCGGTGAGTAGTCGAAAGCCGATCGTGTATCGCGCGGGCGTCATAGTGTTATCCGATGATGGCTTTGATCGGGGCGCCGTGGTCGATGTCCAATCGCTTGCGGCCGGGGATTTCGAGTTTACGGGAATCCAAGCCGAGTTGATGCAGGATCGTCGCGTGGACGTCGGTGACGTAATGTCGGTCTTCGACCGCGTGGAAGCCGATCTCGTCGGTTTTCCCGTGTACGACGCCCCCCTTAAGCCCGCCGCCGGCCATCCAGACCGAGAAGCCGTAGATGTGGTGGTCGCGGCCGTCGCTGCCTTGAGTGCCGGGTGTGCGGCCGAACTCGGTGCAGAACACGACGATGGTCTCCTTCAACAGGCCGGAGCGCTTGAGATCCTTGAGCAACCCGCCGATGGGCTGGTCGATCGCGAGGCAATTTTTCGAGTGGTTCGCTTTCAGTCCGCCGTGCGCGTCCCACGCTCCGGCGCCGCCCGCCCCGTGCTGAATCTGGATGAACCGGACCCCGCGCTCCACCAATCGCCGCGACGCGAGCAGTTGCTGGCCGAAGGCTTTCGTCTCGGGCCGGTCGATACCGTAGAGCTTCAGCGTCTCGGCCGTCTCTTTGGTGAAGTCGAGCACCTCGGGGAGCGACTTCTGCATTCGGAAGGCGAGTTCGTAGGACTTGATGCGGGCATCGAGCGCGGCGTCGTTCGGGTACTGCGCGGCGCGGAGTTTGTTCAACTTGTCGGAGAGCGCGAAGCCGGCCTTCTGCTCCGCGGGCGAGACCGGGAGTTCGGGCTTGCCGAAGTCGAGGGGATTCGCGGGATCGACGCGCACCGGCACCGCATCGTGCGCCGGCCCGAGGTAGTGGCCGTCTTTGTTGTTCCAGTACTCGCGGTTCCCCATGCTGATGAACTGCGGGAGGTTCTCGTTGAGAGTGCCGAGGCCGTAGTGCGCCCAGGCCCCGAGCGTCGGATACTCGCCGTCGAGCATGTGCCGGCCGGTGTGGAACTGCGTCTGCGCGCCGTGGTTGTCGTCGGTGGTGTACATCGAGCGAAGCACCGCGATGTCGTCGATGCAGTCGCCGGTCTGCGGGAGCCAGTCGCTGACTTCGATGCCGGACTTACCGTATTTCTTGAAGCCGACCTGGAGCGGGTAGAGCTTGTTGCGCTGCTGGCCGTTGGCGTCGTTGATGACCGTGACGCGGGCCAGCTTGAGCTTCTCGGGGTTCTGGACGTCTTTGAAGGGCGTCTCGCCGATGCTCTTCCCCGCGTACTTCGTGAGCATCGGCTTGGGATCGAACGTCTCCATGTGCGAGACGCCGCCGTTCATGAAGAGCCAGATGACCGACTTGGCTTTGGGCGCGTGGTGCGGCTTGCCATCGGGAGGCGACCACTTGCCCGGCTCGGAGGCGTAGCCGTCGCGGTGGAGCATCGCTGCGAGGGCGAGCCCGGAGAAGCCGAGGAATTGCCGGCGATCGGCGACGAGTTCGAGGGGGAGCATGGGTTACCTCACCGTGACGAAGTCGTTGTGGTTGATGAGCGCCTGCACCACTTGCAACCGGGCGCGCTTGGTCCTGTCGAGATCTTTCACATCTTTCAGCGCCGAGCGCAACTCGGTCAGCGCCTCCGCGCACACCGTGAGTTCATCCTTCGTGGGGGTCGTGCCCAGCACCGTCTCGAACGCCGCGCGGACGAACGCGTCGTCGTCCGCGCCGCCGAGGCGCGCGTGCAATGCATCGTTGATCTTCCCGGCCATCGCCATCGCCAGTTTGCTGTTCCAAAGGGCGAGCGCCTGCTGCGGGACGATGCTCTCCGTGCGGCGGTAGCAATCGAGCACGTTCGCGTTGTCGAAGAGATCGAGCAGCTTGTTGTGCTCGTTGTGCGAGTGGAAAAAATAGAGCGACCGTCGGCGGGACGCATCTTGCCCGGCGACCGGGATCGGCGGGCCGCCCCGCGCGAGGTCGAGATCGCCTGCGAGGTGCATCAGGCTGTCGCGGATCACCTGCGCCTCCATGCGGGTCGGGTTCATCCGCCACAGATACTTGTTCTCGCCATCGATCTTCGCGCTCGCCTCCCCATTCGCGGACGATGACGAGAGCCGATAGACCTCCGAGGTCACGATTAGCTTGTGCAGATGCTTGAAGCTCCACTTGTGCTCCATCAGTTCCACGGCGAGCCAGTCGAGCAGTTCGGGATGGCTCGGCCCGGTCCCGCGTCGTCCGAACTCGAAGACATTGGCGACGAGCGGCTTGCCGAAGTGCCGCAGCCAGAGGTGATTCACCGCGACGCGCGCCGTTAGCGGGTTCTTTGCGTCGGCGATCCAGTTGGCGAGCGCCGAACGCCGGCCGGTGCTGGTGTCCGGGAATGGCCCGGACTTCGGGCCGGTGTCGAGGTTCGACTCGGCCGTTTTCAAAGCCCCGGGGATCGGCGTGTACGCCTCGCCGGGCTGGGTCGCGGCCCTCGTGGCCGCGGCCAGCGCCGCCATCTTTTTCCGCTCCGCGGCGGGCTTGGCGGGCAGTGCGGCCTTCACCAACTCGACTTCGGCCTGGGCCAACGCCACGTTCGCCGCGGCTTCGGCCAACCGCATCTCCGCGGTCGCCGCCTTCCGCGCGTCTTGCTTCGTGCCGGTGGCGTCGGCGGCGATCCGCGCGGCGACGGAGTCGAACTCCGCTGCCGCCATTTCGAGCGACGCTTCGGAAGCGCGCCGGTGGGCGTCCAGAAGCTCCGGCTTCAGAACCGAGGGTTTGGCGTCCGCCGGGTCGGTCTTCGCTTTCGCGAGGGCTTCCCGCGCCGCGGCGAGCTTCGCCTCGGCGACTTTGCGATGATCCGCGGCGATCTCGGGCCGGGCACCGGGGCGGTAGGCCAGCGCCGGTAACTTCACCGGGGCGATCTTCAATCCTTCCGGCGCCAGGAACTGCGGCAATCCCGGTCGAACGACGCGGTCTTTGTCCGGGTTGCGCTCGTCCCCGCGGATGTGGAAGGGCGTTTTGGCGTCGGGGTTACTATCGAACGCGCGGGAGAGGCCGTCCTTCGCGGCGTCCGGTTCGCCGGCGACCAGATCCGTCCGCAGTTGGTACGACTCGAAGAAGGCGCGGAATCCGTAGTAGTCCGACTGCTTGATCGGGTCGTACTTGTGGTCGTGGCACTTCGCGCAGTTGAAAGTCAGCCCGAGGAAGCCTTTGCCGGAGTGTTCGACCACTTCGTCGAGCCAGGTCGTGCGGTTGAACAGGAAGTACGGCCGGGCGAGGTAGCCCGTCGCCCGGAGCTTGTTCGGATCGGTCGGGTAGAGTTCGTCGGCCGCGAGCATTTGGCGGATCATCTCGTCGTAACCGAGGTCGGCGTTGAAGCTCTCGACGACCCAGTCGCGCCAGCGCCAGATGTGCCGCTGGCTGTTGCGGAGTTCGGCCCCGAGTCCCCACCAATCGGAGTAGCGCCAGATATCGAGGAAATGCCGTCCCCAGCGCTCGCCGTACTGCGGAGACGCGAGGAGCTTGTCGACGACCTTCTCGTACGCGTTCGGCGCGGTGTCCTTCAAGAATGCCGCGGTCTGCTCCGGGGTTGGTGGCAAGCCGATGAGGTCGATGTAGACGCGGCGGATCAGGACGCGTTTGTCGGCCGGCGCAACCGGTTTGAGCCCGCGCTTCGTCCATTCGGCGGCCGCGAACGCGTCGATGGGGTTGGCACTTCCCTTGGGAACGACGGGCCGAAGCGGTGTGCGAAAGGACCAATGGTCGCGCGGGTCGGGCTCGCTGGCATCGTCGGCGGATGCTTTTGCCCCCTGTTCGATCCACTCCTTCAACTTGGCGATCTGCTCGGGCTTGAGTACATGGCCTTCCGGCGGCATCCGCGTCGCGTCGTCCGCGGAGGAAACGCGGGCGATCAACTCGCTGGCGCCGGGCTTCCCGGGCACAACCGCCCCCGCCTTGAGCAAGTTGGCGGCGCTGTCGACGCGCAGTTTCGACTTCTGCGCGAGCGCCCCGTGGCAAGCGAAACACCGCTCTTGCAGGATCGGACGGATGTCCTTTTTGAAATCGACCGGCTCGGAGGAGTAAACCGCGGGGGCGAACAGGAGAAAGGATACGACGGCGAGGAACCGCATGGAGAGCGTACCGTGGAGGCGTGCGGAGCACGGGCGGGAGTGGATTCAGACTATCCCCCGCTGTCTCGGGACGCAAGCGTGTCGACTCCAATCTCGTCTACGGTTGCTGAAATATGCCCATGAACGCGCGCACCATCGTCGGTGTCCCGGCCTTCGGTAGAATACACCGTGCAGGCGAGACCCAAAAGGATCACTCGATGTCGGCTTCCCGCCGCGAATTCCTCCGATTCAGCCTGTCCGCATTCGGCTCGCTGTCCTTGCCCGCGCTGTACCGATTGCGCGCGACGGCCGCCCCCGCCGGCGAACGCACGGCCGTCATCATCGTTTGGCTCC